>NZ_CP150144.1:3900000-4200000 GCF_037963145.1 Oceanobacillus sp. FSL K6-2867 | reverse complement strand
TGTTGATGTACAATTCGGTTTTCAATAATTTCAGGGAGCTTTTTGTAATTTGTTTCCACATCATTAATATCGACCAGCTGTTCCATCATTTCCTGTATAACAGATGTATCACATAAGCCGGTAACGTAATAAATTTGGATTTTTCGTTTCAGGATAATTAACTCTCGATACCCTACATCGAAGGATTGGCCCATTCCCAGCCGATCTTCCATGTAGGCTTTATTCTCTTCAATTTTTGGTGATATTTTTTTCATAGAAGTTTTATTTTTCAACTAATTCACCTCTTATTTAACAAAATAGGTCCATTGGAATAATGATCCGAATATTTTTCCAAATACAATTGCCATCAAAAGTATTAATAAATAATGATCCAATCGGACTCTGCGTGATAGAATTGGAAAAACATTCAATACCTCTGTTAATGCTGCGGCAAGCATTCCATTGAAAATCCCGTGAAAAAGCCCCCAAAGCAGTAATACTAAAACTGGCTGATTCAAACTTAAATCTGCAAATGAAAAATAGGTCCCTGCCATAAGCCCTAAAATGACACTCGCACTATATACCTTTATTAGCTTATCTGTTTTACTTAACTGAATTAACCTAGGAATAATCCCAAGCACGGTTATAAATGCCACAAAGCCAGCCCCAACAGCAAGACCTCCACTAAAGCCAATGAGTATTTGCAGAAGGTTAACGAAAAGGTTCAGTATCATTTAGTTTGTTTTCATGATGATTTAAGTAATTATTAAGGTCTTGCTGGTAATTATATATTTCGACTTCAAGCGGGCTAGGCTCTTCATTAAACCTGCGATTAAACCAATGATTGAAAAATAATAATGTCCCAATCCCTAAACCAAAAGAGTATGGGATTTGTATCCATAATGGATATTCATTTTCTTCACCAGTCAGAAGAAAATGGAGGTGCTGCTGAACTTCCTGCATACTGACATCATAGTGGAAGTTCATAATTGTCATCGCTGTACCGATGAAAAGCAGCAGCCATACAAAGGATGCAATCCATATGTTTAAGGGCTTTTTTCGTGGATTTATTCGTACAATTGTCTGTTCCGGTCCAGAAACTTGGATTTCTAATCCTTCATATTCATTTATTAAATGATCAATGATTAAAAAGCTATCGATGATAACAATGTTCTTATCCTTTTTAGTAAGCCGATATATCGGTGTATTTTCCAGTTTGTACTTCTGGATATTTGCAGCGGATATAAAAGCGATATCCTTAAGCAGAAGCTGCTTAAGCGTGTTTAATTCAACTGTTTTTTTCATTCTAAGATAAATAACCTCTGCCAATGGAATAACTTCCTTTCCATTTAAGCTATTGCTGTTTCGCTTAGTATTTCTCAGTTGTGAGAAATTTATCATACAAATGTGCGAAAACCTTTTTCAATTTGACTTTTTCACTTAAGTTTTATGATTTACTTGCGAATTAATTTCGCGTTTGAAAGAAACTCCGAACCAGTGTCAATTATGGATTAAGCGTATACCGCTCCGGAAACACACTCTGCTAATTTTGCTTTGCTACCTTCCACAGTAGTAACATAAACAAAGTTTTCATTCTAACCAGTTCGGGTGAGCGTAGGTCGGTGCCTCCTTGAAAATAGGATGTAGATGCTGACGAAGCATTCCTTGTCCTGTGGGAACAGCACGGGTCTGAAGACTCGCAGGAAGTGGTTTTCTTCCGGAAAGGCTGAAGCCGTGCCCATGGAAAGCATCCGCCCGAAGCGATTCCGAACGGCGGGACGTACTCATACCTTAGCAGTTAGTTCGAATTCTATATTAAAACTGCACAAAAAAACATCACAATTGTGATGTTTTAATAAGGCGCTGATTAGGATGAATCCATATTTTTTTTCATATCTTCAAGTATCTTTTTTTCCAGCCTGGATACTTGAACTTGTGAAATTCCGAGTCGTTCTGCTACTTCCGTTTGTGTCTGGTCCTTATAATAACGTAAGTAAACAATTAACCGTTCCCGTTCACTTAAGTTCTGAATTGCTTCTTGTAAGGTAAGCTTATCAAACCATTTGGTGTCCTGGTCAGCTATTTGATCCAATAGTGTAATCGGGTCACCATCATTTTCAAAAACAGTTTCGTGTATGGAATGTGGTGATTTTGCAGCTTCCTGTGCATGAACAACTTCTTCCGCTGAAATCTCAAGTGCCTCAGCAATTTCCTTCACTGTCGGAGATCTTCCTAATTGCTTCGTTAATTCGTCCTTCTTTCGACGAATCTTATTTCCTGTCTCCTTCAGTGAACGACTTACCTTTACACTTCCATCATCTCTAATAAACCGCTGAATTTCACCGATAATCATTGGAACTGCGTATGTGGAAAAGCGTACATCATATGATAAATCAAATTTATCAATCGCCTTGATTAGACCAATACTGCCAATCTGAAACAAATCATCCGGATCATAGCCTCTATTAATAAATCGCTGGACAACCGACCAAACAAGGCGAATATTTCTTTCTACAAGAAGATCACGGGCTTCTTTATCACCTTGCTGACTCTTTAAAATATATTCTTTCACTTTCTCATCTGACAGCTGTTCCTTTTGGCGGGTGTTTTTAACATTTACATTCATGGCAGCACCCTCAGTTATAGACTGTTTTGGTCTTTGATAGCTGCTTTGTCATATATACTGCAGTTCCCCCATTAGGGTTTGAAATGACCTCAACAGAATCCATAAAGTTTTCCATGATTGTAAAACCCATCCCCGATCTTTCCATTTCTGGTTTGGATGTATATAACGGTTCTAATGCCTCTGTAACATTCGGAATTCCGATCCCATGATCTTTAATCGTTAATTCAATTTCCTCATCATTTAATTTACAGCTAATATAAACTTTATGATGCGCTTCTCCATTATAACCATGAATAATCGCATTTGTTACTGCTTCCGAAACGACAGTTTTAATCTCTGTCAGTTCATCCATAGTCGGATCAAGCTGAGCTATAAAAGCTGCGACAGTCACTCTAGCAAAAGCTTCATTTTCACTGACACTCGAGAATTCCAGATTCATTTCATTTTTCATGAAGCCACCCCCAGTGTTGCTAATGCAAATTCTTCATTCTCCTCAAGTCTGACAATTTTAAACAGGCCTGACATTTCAAATAGTCGTTTCACTGGTGGGGAAATCGAACATACAACCATCTCTCCACCTAATTGAATAACCTCTTTATATCGTCCAAGGACAACCCCAAGCCCAGAACTATCCATAAACGTTACTTCTTCCAGGTTTAGTATGATATGTTTAACTGGATTTTCATATAACATATCTTTCCATTTATCACGTAACAATTCTGCTTCATGATGATCCAATTCACCTGATAGTCTCACAATTAAGACGTCACCCTTCACATCAAATATTGATTGAAGCCCCATACCTATTCCTCCTTATAAGAACTGTATTGATTCTATTTCTTTATTGGGAGGTCTAATTCCTGCTACCTGACAAAAGAAGTGTCCATTCATGTAAATTAGATGAAATTAGCGAGCTTTCACCATTTCCTGCACCGTTCGCTTTAATAAATTAAAATACGATGTTCTCTCAATATCTTCTTCAACAGTTAAAGGGATTTCATATAAAACCTTTTCATTGTCCTTTACGTATAATTTACCTACTTCATCCCCTCTTTTCACTGGTAAATTCCATGTTTCCTGCAGTTCCACCTCTGTATGGATATCCTTTTCCGCTTCACCTTTCTTGTGCAGTGTACTGATTGATTGTTTTGTTACAATATCAACATTCTTTTGTTTAGACTTCAATAGACGTACATCGGTAATCTTTTCATCTTTTTCAAAAAGCTTATTTGTCTCAAATTGATTGAATGCATAATCAAGGAGACCCGAGACCATTGTGTTTCTTTCCTTTGGAGATTCAGCACCCATTACAACAGCAATAACACGCATTTCATCTCTTTCAGCGGTTGCGGTTAAACAATATTTCGCTTCACTTGTATAGCCAGTTTTTAACCCATCCACATCTGGATAAAAACGAACAAGCTTATTTGTATTTACTAGCCAAAATTCATTATCTTGACCTTTTCTTAAATAGTCTTCATAAACAGACGTATAATCTGTTATGGATTCATACTTTAAAAGTTCATTTGCAATAACTGCCATATCATAGGATGTGCTGTAATGATTTTCTGCGGGCAAGCCTGTGGTATTCTGGAAATTTGTATTTTCAAGTTTTAATTCCTTTGCACGTTCATTCATTTTTTTCACAAATGCCTCTTCGCTTCCAGCGATCCGCTCAGCTAAAGCAACACTAGCATCATTACCAGAAGCAATTGCTACCCCTTTTAATAAATCATCAACAGACATTTCTTCTCCTGCCTCTAAAAAGATTTGAGATCCCCCCATGGAAGCAGCACGTTCACTCACGCGAATCATTTCATCTTTTTTTAAGTTTTCTTCATCTAACGCTTCCATAATGAGCAGCAGTGTCATTATTTTAGTCATACTTGCTGGCGGTAACTTTTCATGCGCATTTTTATCGAAAAGTATTTCGCCGGTATCCTGTTCCAGTAAAATAGCTGATTTTGCATTTGGAGCAAGGCCTGGTCCATTATTATCCTTCTCCGAGTTTCCTTCTTCTGCAAATGCAGAAACAGGCATAACAAACGCAATTACCATCATAATTGTAATGAGTCTCAAAACCTTATTCATCATCTTTTACCTCCAGCAATCAATATAAAAGCGTGTTCAAAAAGAAAAAATGAAATTGGCAGTTTTATTTATCTTCCAATTTAGCAACAACGAAAGGTCGTTTTTTCTAGACTTTTTGAACATCCTCTATAATATAAGGATTGCCGAATACCGTTTTTTTCATACGCCCAAAATAATAAAAAAGAAAAAGCACATAAACGTGTGCTTTTTCTAGTTTTTTATTCTGTTATTGTTTGATAGATTAACTTCGGTGTCTCAATGTGCTCCGTGGTTATCGTTATATTTTCATATAGCTTTTCCATGACTTGCTCTACATTTTCCTGATTGGAGTGAATTGTCAGTAAGGATTCCCCTTCTGTAACAGGATCTCCTATTTTCTTATGGAGCACAATACCAACACTTAAATCAATCTGAGATTCTTTTGTAGCTCTCCCGGCTCCAAGCATCATTGCAGCAGTACCTATTTCATCAGCAACAATTGCTGCTACCTTTCCGGCACTTTTAGCGGGTAAATCGATTTTGAATTTCGCTTGCGGAAGTAACTCCGGATTATCTGCCACTTCTGCGTTTCCGCCCTGTGATTCTAAAAATTGCTTGAATTTCTCAAACGCTTTTCCATTTGCTAAAGCTTCCTGCAATAACTGGCGCGCTTCATCAATGTTTTTTGCCTTTTCTGCGAGCACGACCATTTGACTTCCTAATGTGAGACATAACTCCGTCAGGTCTTCAGGACCTTTTCCTTGAAGTGTTTCAATTGCTTCTTTTACTTCAAGTGCATTCCCGATTGCGTATCCTAACGGCTGACTCATATCGGAAATAACAGCCATTGTATTTCTCGATACCTTATTACCAATAGAAACCATTGCATGCGCCAGCTCTTTTGCATCATTAAGATCTTTCATAAATGCTCCAGCGCCAGTTTTAACATCTAATACTATGCCATCAGCACCAGAAGCAATTTTTTTACTCATAATTGAACTGGCGATTAATGGAATTGAATTTACAGTTGCTGTAACGTCTCTCAGACTATATAATTTTTTGTCAGCTGGGGTTAAATTCCCTGACTGACCAATAACTGCAACTTTATTTTTATTGACAAGGTCGATAAATGCCTCATTTGTTATTTCAACATGAAATCCTGGGATGGCCTCTAGTTTATCAATTGTTCCCCCAGTATGACCAAGACCTCTTCCGCTCATCTTAGCTAAAGGTACACCAAGTGAAGCAACTAAGGGTGCAAGTATTAAAGTTGTTGTGTCACCAACTCCGCCAGTAGAATGCTTATCTACTTTTATTCCTTCAATCGCAGATAAATCAATTTGGTCACCGGACTCTACCATTGCCATCGTTAAGCTTGCACGTTCCTCTTCTGTCATATCCTGAAAATAAATTGCCATTAATAAGGCGCTAACTTGATAATCAGGAATTTTATCGTTTGTATACCCATCAATAAAAAATACTATCTCTTCTTTAGTTAATTCCTTGCCATTTCGTTTTTTTTCAATGATGTCATACATTCTCATTTATAATCACCTTTTTTATTATTTTGGTTCATACACTAAGCTGGTAATGAACTTACGATTTTTTTAACGAATTGCAGGAAGTTTGTTTTCACTTTTTCCGTAGTCTGAATTACTTCATCATGTGTTAATGGCTGATCCAGAATACCTGCAGCCATGTTTGAAATACAAGAAATACCAAGAACTCGGATACCTGCATGTCTGCTTACCATAACCTCTGGTACAGTAGACATTCCTACAGCATCTCCACCGATTGTTCTCAGCATTCTCACCTCTGCAGGTGTTTCGTATGCCGGCCCAGTATTTCCAACATACACTCCTTTTTGCACTGAGATACCTAGTGAAGCTGCACAGCTTTCTGCATGCTTTATAAATTCACGATCATAGCTCTGCGACATATCAGGAAAACGAACACCTAATTCCCCATCATTTTTTCCAATTAGTGGATTATCTCCCATGTTATTAATATGGTCAGTAATTAACATGAGGTCGCCAGGATTAAATTCCTCATTTATTCCCCCAGCAGCATTTGTTACGATAATGGAATCGATCCCTAAATCTTTCATTACGCGAACCGGAAAAGTTACTTGGTTCATGGAATAGCCTTCATAATAATGAAAGCGACCTTGCATTGCGATTACTTGTTTGCCTTCTAATATTCCTACCACAAGTTGTCCTTTATGTCCGGATACAGTTGATTCCGGAAAATGCGGGATGTCTTTATAGGCTATAACTGTAGGGTTTTCAATCTCTTCGCCAAGAACTCCTAAACCAGATCCAAGAATTAAGCCAATTTCTGGTGTATCCTCCAATTTACTTTTTATAAAGTTGCTCGCTTCTTTAATGGCTACATGATTCATTTTATTAGTTCCCCTCTATTTAATTTCATTTAAAAAGCTTTTTCCATGATTCGGCATGGGTATATTAAAATTATCAGCAATTGTTGCACCGATATCTGCAAAGGTTTCTTTAATTGGTAATTCTTTTCCTTCTGCAATTGCTTTGTGATGCACAAGCAATGGTACATATTCTCTCGTATGGTCTGTACCATGATGTGTAGGATCATTCCCATGGTCTGCAGTTATAATTAATAGATCATCCTCCTGCAATTTTTCCAAAACCTCAGGCAATCTTGCATCAAATGCTTCCAATGCTTGTCCATAACCTTCTGGATCTCTTCTGTGACCATATTTCGCATCAAAATCAACTAAATTCAGGAAGCTAATTCCTGTAAAGTCTTGATCTATCGATGAAATTAACTTTGTCATTCCATCATCATTATCCACTGTTCGAACTGCTTCAGTTACACCTTCTCCATCATAGATGTCTGAAATTTTTCCTAATGCAATGACATCCAATTGATTATCCTTCAGTTCATTCATTACTGTTCTGCCAAATGGCTTCAATGCATAGTCATGTCGGTTTGATGTCCGCTCAAAGGCACCAGGTTTACCAATAAATGGGCGTGCAATAACTCGACCAACCATATATTTTTCATCTAGTGTTAACTCGCGTGCGATTTCACAAATTCGGTATTGTTCTTCGATTGGAACGACTTCCTCATGTGCAGCGATTTGCAGTACAGAATCTGCAGAAGTATAAACAATCAATGCACCTGTTTTCATATGTTCTTCTCCAAGCTCATCCAATATTGCAGTACCTGAAGCCGGCTTATTTCCAATAATTTTCCTTCCTGATTTTTTCTCCAGCTCATTTAATAACTCATCTGGAAAACCGTCAGGGAACGTACGAAATGGCTTGCTAATTTGCAGACCCATAATTTCCCAATGTCCAGTCATCGTATCTTTTCCATTAGAAGCTTCCTGCATTTTTGTATAATGTGCTTTTGGATTATCAGTTTTTCCAATTCCTTTTATTTCCTTGATATTACTTAAACCTAATTGGCCCATATGAGGCATTTTCAATCCATCCATATGTTCTGCAATATGCCCTAGTGTATCAGCGCCAACATCATTGAATTTTGCTGCATCTGGCGCCTCTCCAATTCCTACAGAATCCAAAACAATTAAAAATACACGTTTAAATTGATTCATTTCTATCAAACCTCCTGTTACTATATTCCCGCATCTCTATAAATGTATGTTTTATTTAATGATGTAGGATGTCAGACCACCGTTTGTAAGTAGATATCATGCTCTTGGATGGTATGCCTTATACATATCTTTCAATCGTGCTTTTGTGACATGGGTATAAATTTGAGTTGTTGAAATATCAGCATGTCCAAGCATTTCCTGAACCGCACGTAAGTCTGCACCATTTTCTAATAAATGAGTTGCAAAGGAATGTCTTAGGGTATGCGGTGTTAAAGTTTTATTGATACCTACATCTCTGGCTAATCCTTTTAAAATTTTCCAAAAGCCTTGCCGCGATAATGGTCTTCCATGTTGATTAACAAACAATGCGGATGCAGATTCAGATTTATTTTTTACAAGTTTTCCTCTTCCAAGGTCTAAATATTGTTCCAAAGCATTTCTAGCTGCATCTCCTAAAGGAACAATTCTTTCCTTTGATCCTTTTCCAAAGCATTGAACAAATCCCATTGTTAAATGTAAATCGCCAACCTTCAATGAAATTAGTTCTGATACACGAAGCCCTGTTGCATAAAGCAATTCAAGCATTGCTTTATTACGAATTGCAAGCGGAGAATTTGTTTGAATATCAAGTAATTTTTCTACATCTGCTTGAGAAAGTATGTCTGGAAGCTTTCTTTCTTTTTTCGGTGTTTCAATATGTAAACTAGGGTCATGTGTCACAACTTGTTCGCGAATTAAAAATTGATGAAAACTGCGAATCGATGAGACATGTCTGGTAATAGTAGCTGTCGACTTGCCACTGTCTTTAAGCTTGTACAGAAAACCTGTAATGTCATTCCGGGAAACTTGATCCCAAGATTGTTTCTTAGCAGCCTTTTCGATATGTTCCATATAATGCTTTAGATCACGTCCATAAGAACCAAGTGTATTATCTGATAAGCCACGCTCGATACGCAGAAAGTGTATAAAATCCTCTAATGGATATTTCAGCATACATTCTACTCCCCCTGTTGAAAAAATAATTGAAAACGTTCCAATAACTTTGTTTGTGAATAAGACACCTTAACAGCTGGTCCCTCGGGTGGATCATAACGATGAATTTCCTCGTACTCGCGATGCATAATTTGCAAGCCAACATAAAATAAAACGGTGCACATCATAAAAATCAGAAACACTTTTATCGTATCACGTATCAATCTGTTCACCTAGCATTACTCCCCAAAATAGTTGTTTTATTTAAAGATATGCTAGGTTAGAATCACAATATACTATTCAAATGTAACCTTTTTCAAGCAATTTGTAAATTATAACAAAACAAACTTGAGCTAATTTCAAAGGCTAAATAAGAGATATGTTACTTAATAAATCAAGAGTTGAAAGAAATTCCGAACTAATGATTATTTGCTTAATCGGAGCAATAGTTGCCGTCCGGGATCGCTCCGGGCGGATGCGCACCTTAGGGAACGTCCTCAGCCACTCCGGAAGAAAACCATTTCCTATGAGGCTTCATACACGTACTATTCCCACAGGACAAGGAATGCTTCGTCAGCATTTATATCCTATTTTCGAAGAGTCACCAGCCCTACGCTCACCCGGACTGGTTAGAATAAAATCTTGTTTCTATTTTTAACCGTGTCATTTATAGTGAACCAATACTAGCGCAGGAAATATACGTAGACTCCTGCGGTAGGAAGGGCATCGGTGAGACTACGCAGTGCGGTAGCACAAGGAAGCTCACCAGACACCCTAAGGTGCGCGAAGTATATTTCCGGAGCGAGTATACGCACAAACTTCATACGTTAGTTAGAAGTTTATATTTATTACAATAAGCTGAATCATTTTTCTCAAGCTTAAGTTACTATTGCAATAATAAAAACCTTTCTCCGTTTGGAAAAAGGTTTCTACTTATGTTGCCTTGACTGCTGCTTTCTGACATTGTTTGCATATTCCATGAAAGGTTAACCGATGATCCTTTACTTGAAATCCCCAGTCGTTTAATACAATTTTTTCAACATCTTCTAATAAATCATTTTCAATTTCTTCAACAGATCCACATTCAATACATACAAGATGATGATGCGAGTGTTTCGCGCCCTCTTTTCGTAAGTCGTAACGTGACACACCATCTCCAAAATTAATTTTATCAACAATTTTCAATTCAGAGAGTAGCTCCAATGTCCGGTAAACTGTTGCCAGACCAATTTCAGGAGACTTTTCCTTTACTAGCAGATATACATCTTCCGCACTCAGATGGTCTTCTTCCCGCTCCAATAAGACACGAACCGTTGCCTCTCTTTGTGGAGTCAGCTTGTAGCTCTGTGCATGCAGCTGCTTTTTTATTTGTTCTATTCGATGTTCCACGGCAGTTCGCCTCCTCATTTCCCATCTTTATTATATGCACCTTTGAATTCTATGTCAAAGTATATTCTCACCTTTTAATAATAATAATTATAATATAATATTTATTATTGGTAAAGCGATTTAATTAACTCTTGCATTGCTTGGTTGGATACATATGCTTCAACTAAGGCTGCAGCGAGTGAAACCACAAGCAGCATTACAAAAATCATACTATACCTTGCTAACGGCTGCAGCAATAATTGATGATTCTTACGAGAGAATAACCTATTTAACAATGTTAATGAGAATATCATCGAAATGGAACCGGCTATAATATAAATTGGTATTACTAAAATGTTCTGTGGTGCAATTGATAAGGAAGCTAATAATAGACCTTGTAATCCTAGCTGGTTAACAATAAAGCCTACTGAGAATCCAATTACCAAGCCTTTAACAAAAATGAGCACCCAAACAATTGGCAGTCCTATTACAGATAAGCCTAGTATACATATAAGTAATAGATATTTAGCCTGGTACGTAAAACTTTGCCACAATATATCAGTTTTACTAATGGATGCACCTTCAGTTATTTGTCCGAAAAAACGTTCCAGGTAAAAAAACAAGTCCTGCTTTTGTATGAAACCCATACTGTTGACAATTACTGCTCCAAAAATAATTCCAGTTAAAAATAAAATAATCATAAAAAGATAGATAGTCGCATGGTTTTTTATATGTTCCCAGACAATAAAGCTGTTTTTATACATCGTAATCCTCCTACTAGACTTAGTCTTTAAATAGCTGTTCAAGTTGATGAAAATGACTGAGGATTTGATCTGCCATTTTCACCGGACTTTTGAACAACTTCTATAGTTAAAAACTATGAGGATTCCGAGATAAAAATACCAACTATCCTAGATTTAAAAAGAATTAGGAGGGGCCTATACTTCCGTACTTTCCTCCCCCACCTGCTTTTATAGGCAATTTACCTTCACGCATTTGTATAATAGAATTCGCTAGCTTCTCTGGAATAACTTCTATTAAATTTTTATAAGCTGCGTGATGGATAACTTCCATTTCAGTCCCAAACATATCTAAAAGCTTCTGGAACGTTTTGGGTCCAAGCGTTGGCAAGTATTCTAGCGGAACTTGATACAAATAATCAGGCCGTTCAGTTGTTTGCTTTTCCGTGTCTTTTAGCTCTTCTATACGGTCAGAAACACCTTTAATTATTTTTGTTGAGCCACAATTTGGACATTCCTTAATTTCCGTTGAAAGTTGCTCAAAACAGTTGCTGCAAACTGTTGTATGATATTTCCCCAATAATGGGTTCATCCCAAAGTTACGTTTAATTTGTCTGCCTTCCACCCGATGCAACGCCCAATTCAATTCCTTAAAAGTTGGCTCTTCCATTACTACTTCCTGATATTCCCTAGCAATTTTCGGAAGTGAATGAGCATCTGAATTCGTTAAAAATGTGTATCGATGAAGCTCGGATAATTGGTCTGCCATTTGAGTATCGGAGCTTAGACCTAATTCAATTCCATCAATTAAATCAGGATCCAGCACTTCTTCCAAAGAGCGGCGTACACCTTTTCCATACAAACTTTTAAATGGTGTAAATACATGAGCAGGGATAAACAATCCACCCAACTCTTTCACTTTATATTGAAGCTCCTTCGCTGTTCCATAATACCGCTGGGAGCTTAAAGTTATGTTTTTCATTCGGGTTGACAGCCACTTAGAAAAATCCTCCATACTGGACAGCGTCGGTAAAAATACAAGCACATGAATAGGGCCAAGACAATTTTCATCGTAAACTTCAATTTCTGAACCTAGAATAAGAGTTACCTGTTCAAAGCGAATACCGCCTTCTGATAATTCGCTAGCATCTCCCTTTTCAATTAATGCTTTTATTTCCTCCTGTACTGAAGGAGCATGACAATCAATTACCCCGATCATATCAATTCCTTTATTTCTACTCGACTCCATTAAAATATTCGTTAAAGTTAAGCTTTTTGCGCCTGTTATTTTTACAGGCTTTCCGTATTTGTCACGACCGATATGAATGTGCATATCAGCAAAGTAAACATTCAATCCTATAGCCTCCCTAAGGCGTGTAAATAAAGTATCGCATAATTTGTTTTTGCATCGTGGATGCGTTCTTCTATTACATACTCTTTCGCTTCATCCAGAGTTAATTCAAGTACCTCAACAAACTCATCATCATCACCATTTGGCGGATTATCCATTTTCACTAACTGATCTGTAACATAGATATGAACTATCTCGTCAGCAAATCCAGGTGATGTATAGAATGAAGTTACAAATGAAAGGTCATTTGTAGTATACCCAGTCTCTTCCTCTAATTCACGCACTGCGGCAGCAAGCGGATTTTCATTTGAATCCAGTTTGCCAGCAGGAATTTCAATTAGCGATTTCTCAAGTGGTTTTCGATATTGTTCAACAAAAATGATTTTATTATCCTTTGTGATTGGAATAACTGCTACCGCACCTGGATGTCTGACTAGTTCTCTTTTAGCCGTTTTACCGTTCGGTAATGTTACATCATCCACTTGCAAATTAATTATCTTGCCATTAAATATTTTTTCACTTTTTATTGTTTTTTCTTCAAATTTCTTCATCATTTATCACCCTTATCAACATTCTCTCCTTATTGTAGCATACGATGTTTCAATAACCGGTATAAAAAGTTTGTTTTCTATCCTTTCTCTCCTTACAATTAAAATTAAATACCTCATAAATAGAAACGGAGTGGAGATAATGAAGAAAAACAGATTGGGAAAATCCGATATTATGATTTCAGAGCTAACATTAGGCTGTATGTCACTTGGAACGGACATAAATAAAGCGAAGAAAATCATTGATGCCGCAATTGATCATGGAATTAATCATCTAGACACTGCGGATTTATATGATTTCGGTAAAAATGAAGAAATTATTGGTGAAGCTATTAAAAATAAAAGGGAGCAAATTGTCCTCACAACAAAGGTCGGAAACCATTTTGATAAGGAGAAGAAAACATGGTTTTGGGACCCGTCCAAAGGATATATTGAACAAGCTGTTAAAAATAGTTTAAAACGTCTGCAAACAGATTATATTGATTTTTATATGCTGCACGGCGGAACAATTGAAGATCCGATTCATGAGACAATTGATGCTTTCGAAGAATTAAAACAAGCGGGTTACATACGTGCTTATGGAATCTCCTCCATACGTCCAAATGTAATTCGTGAATATATTGAGCATTCGTCTATTGATGGTGTAATGACACAATACAGCCTGCTCGATCGCAGGCCAGAGGAGACGACATTAGATCTTCTTCACGCTAACGGAATTAGCGTACTGGCACGCGGTCCATTAGCAAAAGGAATGCTAAGCAATGACGCCGAAAGGGTTATTAGAAGAAAAGGAGACGAAGGATATCTTGATTATTCCTACACAGAATTATGCGCTGTCCATCAAGGTATCTCCCAATTACAGCAGCACAAATCTTCTCGAAATACTCTCGCATTAAATTATGCGCTGAAGCACCCTGCAATAGCAACAGCAGTCTTTGGAGCAAGCTCGATTGAACAGTTAAAGGAAAACGTAGCATACAATAACACACAGCAATTAACAAATGAGGAATATGACCAATTAAAGCAAATTACAAAAGCTAATATGTACACAAATCATCGATAACAGCTTAAAGCAACTTTAAAAAAGAGCGAAAGCCATTCTTCTGATTGCTTTCGCTCCATTACAATTTATGATACTACCTATCTTTGTATCACTTGCTGAGTAGTAATAAACGGATTTAGGATACCTTCAGGACTAGAAAGCCGGAAAACACCATTTCGAATATCCAGTTTCATGTCATTCGAAAAGAAAACAGCTTGTCTGCTATCAATGAAAGTTGCGAGTGTTGTATTCCCCGTAAGTTCTTCGTAATAATCCTGCCTTTCGGTAACCAATTTAATCGTAGGCAGCCCATTCACACCACATCCACACCCATCTGTGTCATACCATAAAACAAGGCTGCTATCATTTGTTTTAATATCCTTTAGTTCCTGTTCAGCCTCAGGTGTAATCGTTAATTTCATCCTTAAACATCCCTTTTCATATAATAATCATGCCATTTACTTTTTATTAAAAGACCTGTGCAAGAGCTTCTCCATCAGGCCAGGAAATAATCGGTAAAAAACACTCCCGGCTTCCATCCAGAAAGGCATATTAATTTCCCTTTTTTTCGTAAATAAATATCGAATAATTGTATGAGCTACCCGTTGAGGATCAAGCATATACCGATCCACACTTTGCTTGTAGCTTCCGCTCGGATCAGCCGAATTGAAAAAGTTTGTACGTACAGGACCGAGATTAACAGCTGTTACGAAAATTCCCTTGCCAGCCATTTCTTGACGCAATGTATTGGTTAAACCAATAACAGCGTGTTTGGATGCACCATAGGCACCGGATTTTGGCGTGGAAATCTTTCCAGCTTGCGAAGCAATATTTATAATATGTCCTTGTCTATATTGATTGAAGTGAGGAATTAATAACTGGGTGATTCGAATCAACGAAAAAACATTTAACTGGAACATTTCATGTAAATCTAACCATTTCATATCTTCCACAGCATCAAAGACACCCATTCCTGCATTATTAATCAAGCCATGTATTTGCTTATGCTCATCTAAAATGGTTTGGATAGTGATGTCTATATCATCTTTATCCTGTAAATCAACTTTATATATATAACTTTCTGCTTGCAACTCCAATTTCAAGTCCATCTGAATTGCCATTAGTTTATCTTCAGAGCGTGCTAGCATAATTGGAATACCGCCATTTTCTGCTATCTTCCTGCATAACTGTTCACCAATACCGCTTGATGCTCCTGTAATAATAATTTTTCTGGGGTTAAGTGCCTTTTCAATCATATTATATCGTTCCAATCTATTAAATGAAATTCAACACCATGTAAGTTAAATAGAGTCATAACTTTTTATTAATCCTAATTCTAACGCCCTTCAATAGATACTTCAATCCTAACGCATATTAGTAAGGCAGTCTTTGCTTGTGTAAATTGACTTTTAACGTAAAATCTAACACAATTATAAAGAGGTGAAATGTATGACAATGATCATCGCGCATCGCGGAGCTAGTAAAGTTGCTCCTGAAAATACAATGCCAGCATTCGAGCTAGCGCTTCGTATGAAAGCTGAAGCAATTGAAACCGACGTACAGTTGACTAAAGATAACATCCCAGTTCTAATTCATGATGAGCATGTAAAACGCACAACAAACAGTCATGGTTACATAAAAGATTATCATCTTGCAGAATTAAAAAAGCTTGATGCGGGCTCATGGTTTTCAAAAAATTTTGGAGGAGCAACGATATTAACACTGGAGGAATTTCTGCAATGGATGGTTAATACGCCTCTACACTTACATCTTGAACTGAAAAATAATAAAATAGATTATATGCACTTAGAACCAATTGTGTATGAGTTGCTTAGTCAGTATAAAGTTGCAGATCGAACGACCATCTCAACGTTCAATCCAGATAGCGTACAGCGTTTTAGCCAATTAAGCTCAACGATTGAAATTGCATTACTCACATCACGTAAAATCAATAATCTGCCACGCTATGCAAAAGAATTAGGTGCAAAAGCCGTTCATATTAAATATCGGTTGTTAAATAAAAAATTGATTCAACAATGCCAGCATGAGAACATGAGAGTTCGTGTCTATACGGTTAATCAATTCTCATCAATGATGCGCTGCTTTCGGATAGGCTGTGATGGTATATTTACTGATGTTCCTAACAAAGCAATACTATATCGAAATTTGACATAGCACCTAATGGAATGATAAATGGAGGTTTACTATGGAATTAATATTTCTTGGTACAGGCGCCGGTGTTCCCTCTAAAGAGCGCAATGTATCAGCAATAGCGTTATCGCTGTTACAGGAGCTGAACAGCATTTGGCTGTTTGACTGCGGCGAAGCTACACAGCATCAAATTTTACGTACCAGCATAAAACCAAGAAAAATAGATAAAATTTTTATTACCCACCTGCACGGAGACCATATTTATGGTCTTCCTGGTCTTTTAAGCAGTCGCTCCTTTCAGGCTGGAGAAGAATTATTAACTGTATACGGTCCAAAAGGAATTGCAGAATATATTCATACAAGCTTGGATATAAGTGGAACACATCTCAATTACCCATTAAAAGTTGTGGAAATTAATGAAGGCATGATTGTAGAAGATGATACATTCACTGTCCAAGCGGAATTGCTTGATCATGGAATACCAAGTTATGGATTCCGAATTACAGAAAAAGATAAAACTGGAGAATTGCTAGTTGATAAACTACTAGATATTGGGATTAAACCGGGACCAATTTATAGTCAAATTAAAAGCAATACAATGATACAATTAGAAGACGGCCAAAAACTATATCAAAAAGACTTTATAGGTCCAAACAAAAAAGGCCGGGTAATTTGTATACTTGGCGATACCAGAAGCCAAGAGGATTATAGTGAGTTCGTTAAAGGAGCTGATTTACTAATACACGAGGCAACCTTTACGAGCGAAAAAGCCGAGCTGGCACGAAACTATTTTCACTCCACGAATACGGAAGCCGCATTACTTGCTGCTCGAAGTGGTGTAAAACAGTTGCTGTTAACCCATATCTCATCACGTTATCAAACAGAAGATGATCAAAAAATCATTGCAGAGGCTCGTGAAATTTTTCCTGAGACTTATCTAGCCAAAGATTTTTTCCGGTTTCATATAGCAACCAAAAACTAGAGGAGCGTTTTTTATGGATTACATCGAAACAATTGTAAATAATCAACGAGCTTTTTTTCTAAACGGGAATACGGTGGATTATACATTTCGTAAAGATAGATTAGAAAAGCTAAGAGAAATGCTAAAAAAGAACGAGAACAAAATCTATATGGCATTGAAAAAGGACTTAAACAAATCAAAACACGAAACATTAACAACAGAACTTGGATTTCTTTATTCTGAAATTGATGTCGCTATTAAAAATCTTAGGTACTGGATGGCTGCCGAGAAAGTCCCATCCCCTATTACACATAAAGGGTCAAAAAGCTATATTATGAAAGAACCTTTTGGGGTAGTGTTAGTCATATCTCCTTGGAATTATCCGCTGCAGTTAGCACTAGCCCCAGTTATAGGTGCAATCGCTGCCGGAAATTGCGTGATTATAAAGCCATCAGAGTACGCAAAAGCAACGTCCATGCTTTTAGCCGATATGGTTGAAAGTGCTTTCGATAGTTCTTATTTAACGGTTATTGAAGGTGACCAGGAGATAAGCACAGAATTATTAAAACAGCGTTTTGATTCGATTTTCTTTACTGGTAGTTCAGAGGTAGGTAAAATCGTCATGCGTGCAGCAAGTGAGCATTTAACACCTGTTACGCTTGAGCTTGGTGGTAAAAGTCCAGCAATCGTTGATGAAGATGCAAATATAAACCTAGCAGCAAAACGCATTGTATGGGGAAAATTTACTAATGCGGGACAAACCTGCGTTGCACCTGATTACGTATATGTTCATGAATCGGCTAAATTCAAGCTGCTTAAAGCAATGAAGAAGCATGTGAAGGCGTTTTACGGGAAAGACCCACTTCGGAATAGTGATTACACAAAAATTATCAATGAAAAGCATTTTAATCGCCTGGAAGCATTTCTGACAGAGGGCACTGTCTTGCATGGTGGTAATTCAGATCGAGAGTCACTCATGATTGAACCTACGATATTGGACAAAATCACATGGGAAGACTCCGTTATGAAATCAGAAATTTTCGGACCGATTTTGCCAGTGCTCACATTTACAAATATCGAAGATACACTTTATAAAATTAAAAAAATGGAAAAACCGCTTGCCCTTTACTATTTTGGTGATAATGAAAAGATGCAACAGCAAGTTATGGAGTATGTTTCCTTCGGTGGTGGATCCATAAATGATACATTATATCACTTAGCAAATCCTCACCTTCCATTTGGAGGGGTTGGTAATAGCGGCATGGGGTCTTATCATGGGAAACACAGCTTTGATACCTTCTCCCATAAAAAGGGCATCCTAAAACAAACAACAAAATTCGATTTACCCTTCCGTTATCCTGGAAGCAAGCTAGCGGAAACGGTAGTGAAGAATATGATAAAATAGCATGCAAAATCCCGTACCAAATTATAGGCTACGGGATTTATTTTTTATAGTCATCAAGAAAGTCTTTTTGAAAACTTGTTCTCGGCTCTGCATTATCTTTCTTTTCGTTAGTTTCCCATTGCTTAAAAGGGTTTTTTCCATATTTTTCTGCCAAATCATCTATTACACTGTATAGCTTTTCCTTTTTTGCTACGTTCTCATAAGTAAATAAATCGAGCTGCTGGCCAAGCTGTTGTTTTTCTTCTACATCCTGAACTGTAATTCCTAACAAGCGTATTGGTTCCTGATTCCAATGCTGTTCAAATAATTCATTTGCAATAAATAAAATATCAGCCTTCTGATCAATGTACGTTTGCAGTTTTCTGCTCCTTGTAATGGTTTTTCGGTCATGATAGCGAATTGTAATCTGCACACTTTTTCCAGCCGCATTTTTTCGTTTCATTCTTCTCTCCACATTATCTGCCAGCAGAAGCATTAAGCTGTTTATCTCACTCCAATCCGTCGTGTCATACGGCAAGGTCTGTGAGCTTCCGATACTTTTAAATTCGTAGATTGCATCAGGGTCAACAGGTCTTAGATCAATACCATTTGCTCTGTTTTTCAATCGTTCTCCATTAATCCCAAGCAACTGCTTCAGCTCATAGACATTCTTTTTGGCTAAGTCACCAATTGTTTCAACATGAATCGTATTCAATTTTTGCGCTGTTTTTTCTCCAATACCATACATCTCTCCAACTGGTAATGGCCACATCGTCTGGGACAGTTCTCTTTTTCTCAATACTGTTATTCCCAGTGGTTTTTTCATGTCTGATGCCATTTTAGCCAGAAATTTATTTGGCCCGATTCCAATACTGCAAGGTATATCTAATTCATTTAGTATTCGCTGCTGGAGATTTTGTGCAATTTCGATTGGGGTTCCAAGGGCTGCCGTCTCTGTCACATCCATATACCCCTCATCAATCGAAACGGGTTGAACATAAGGAGTAATTTCAGCAAGCATTTTAAAAATTTCCTTAGAAGCAAGCCGATAACGATCAAAATTAGGCTTCATAATAATAAGCTCTGGACAAAGCTTTCTAGCTTGCCAAATTGTCATCGTTGTTTTTACGCCTTTTGCCCTTGCTTCGTAGCTGCTTGTCACAATAATCCCCTTACGCTCCTCAGGGTTTCCAGCAATTGCTAATGGCTTTCCTTTTAAATTTGGGTTATAAGCCATTTCAACTGATGCATAGAAGCAATTCATATCAATATGAAAAATGACCCTTCCTTTTTTTTGTTCAGAAATTGCCATTGTTTTTCCATCCTTTGTTAGCATTCTTACTCTATTATATCACAAAAAGAAAGACCTCCTATGTGTTGACGGCACACAGGAGGTTGGCTGTTTTAGCTATAAGGTGCCTCTTTTATAATTGCGGTAACGAGTTCAGTTACTTTGACAAGATCAGCCACAGCAATGCGTTCATTTGTGGTATGTATCCCTTCATAACCTACTGCCAAGTTTACTGTCGGGATACCAAAGCCTGCGATTACATTCGCGTCACTGCCTCCACCGCTTTTCAGCAGCTTGCTTTCACGACCAATTGATTCAGCAGCTTTTCGAGCTACTTCTACTACTTGATCTCCAGCCTGTTGACTGAATCCAGGATACATTACTTTAATTGTTACATCTGCAGAACCGCCATATTCTGCTGCTGTACTTTCAAAGGCTTCTTTCATTTTTGCTACTTGCGCATCCATTTTTTCAGGTACAAGCGATCTTGCTTCTGCGAGGATTTCAACATGGTCAACAACGATATTCGTTTGTTTTCCACCTTCAAAACGACCGATATTGGCTGTTGTTTCTTCATCAATTCGTCCGAGCGGCATCTTGGATATAGCTTTTGCAGCTAGTGTTATTGCTGATATACCTTTTTCAGGTTCTAAACCAGCATGTGCTGTTTTACCTTTAATAACAGCAAATACTTTGGCTTGTGTTGGTGCAGCTACAACGATATCACCAACATCGCCATCACTATCAAGCGCATAACCGTATTTAGCATGAATACGAGAGCTATCTAATTCTTTTGCTCCGACTAATCCGGATTCCTCCCCAACCGTTATGACAAACTGGATATCTCCATGCTCAATGTTATTTTCTTTTATAACGCGGATGGCTTCCAGCATGGCTGCAAGTCCTGCTTTATCATCCGCTCCTAAAATAGTCGTTCCATCAGAGGTAATATAGCCATCCTTAATGGATGGTTGTATTCCTCTTCCAGGCACAACAGTATCCATATGGGATGTAAAATAGATGGTATCAGCGCCTTCTGCATTTCCTTTCAATGTGCAAATTAAATTCCCCGCACCATGGCCGGTTTTATCTTTGCTTTCATCTTCGTATACTTCTACACCAAGTTTTGCAAATTTATCTTTTAATACTTCAGCAATTTCCGTTTCAAATTTCGTCTCGGAATCAATTTTTACAAGCTCGATAAATTCTTCTACTAATCTTTCTTGATTTACGTTTGTCATTTGTAGTCCTCCTGTCCTAATATATAGGCTACTATAATTTAATCATTTTTTACAGTAAGAGATTCCATTGCTTTCGACTTGAGCCACCCATTTCTTTTTATGACTTGTCCATATTAGGTTTTCACGTTAAAATATCTGTAGAAATGTGTTTTTAGAAGGAGGTACCCTAATGGCTGCAAATACAAATTACAAATCTGCCCCAAGAAAAAAATCAAAACGTGAACGAAGAAATAAAATTATTATTTATATCATGATTATTTTAATGCTAGTGTCGACATTCACTGCTGGATTGGCTTTTATCATTTAATTATTAACCAGAGTTCTTAAAAAATTCTCTCATAAGTCTTCCCTATCAAGTTATTTATGCAAATAGGAAATTCTTCTGCCTTCCCAGTCTCTATAACAGGCCGGACTTTTTCCGGCCTGTTTTTATGACCTTGCATGGTTAAAGGGATACATTTGAAGTTCCTTTGCTTGTTCATAATGATCCGTGATTATTTCATCAAGAATCTGCTCCACATCTTTATTTTCTATTTCAATGTCCAATTGTTCTGCCGATTGAATTACCTGAGCCTCATAAATCTCCTTTTTAATTTGCTGCACATCTTTTCCTTCTGTCATAATACCTAATTCTTCAGCCCGTTTTGTCAGTGCAGCATTTTTAACTTCCGTTTCTATTGCTTCAAAATCTTTTCCTTGCACTGAAACACCTAGCTCAATAGCTTTTTGTTTCATAATAATTTCATACACTTCCTGCGCTATTGCATCCGGAGTTTTCCCATCTGTTTCAATATCAAGCTCCACTGCTTTTTTTATAACTCTTTCATGATGAATTTCCTCCGTTAATTCATCCTTGGATTTTCCCTCTAATTCGATATTTAATTCCTTAGCCGCTCGAACAAGCATTGACTCATATACCTCACTGGCTAGTGTTTGTTCGTCCTTACCTTTTATATCAATACCTAATTCCTTAGCATGCATCTTCAACATCGCTCTGCTTCTGAAGAAAGTATTATTAACTTCCTGTGCTTCGCTTTCTGAATTCCAAATCATGTTGTCATGGCACGTAGCGGAAATGGTTGGGATTTGCCAAACCAATGCTGCTGTAAATGCTGCTGTGAACAAGAATCTTTTCATCATATTCTATAAACATCCTCTCAAAAAGTAAAATAGATTTCTGCCATTTGATAGCATGCCCAGCAGGATTTGAAAAATGAGTATGTTTTTATAAAACCGGACAGTTCTTTAGACTGTTATAACAAAAAAGCTTTATCGCTGGAAGGTAAAACCAGAGCGATAAAGCAAAATGACGTTACGATATTAACCGGTATTATTAGTCAATGTAGATATGTTAACCAGTATCCCGACAGAAATCATTGTAAACAGCAAAGATGACCCACCATAGCTAATGAGCGGCAAGGTGATGCCGGTAATGGGGAGCATACCAGAAACCGCCCCTAAATTAAATACGGCTTGAATCATAATTTGAAACGTAATACCGATTGCCAAAAGCTTTGGGAACATATCAGTACAGTTTTTAGCAATTCGTATTCCCCGAATCATGATAAACAGATAGGAACCAATTACAATAAAGAGACCTATTATCCCAATCTCCTCCAATATAATGGACATAATGAAATCGGTATGCGCTTCAGGCAGGTAACCTAGCTTCTGGACACTATTGCCAAGCCCAGCTCCCCATATACCTCCAGTACCAATAGCAATATAAGAATTCACCAATTGGTAGCCTGAACCTAAATGATTTTCGAATGGATTTAAAAAGGAAGTAATGCGTTCAAAACGGTAAGCCGATGTAAAAGCAAAATAAATAATCCCAATTAGTCCAATACTGCTTAATATAAACAAATGTATTCTTCTTACACCAGAGCAGACAACAATTATTCCGCATACAAATAAAATTAATGCAGCTGAACCTAAATCAGGTTGTTTTAATATTAATAAAAACATAACCCCCAAAATTAAAAGCGGAGGCAAGACACCTTTTTTAAACTCATTAATATAGGCTTGCTTCTTTGAATAAAAGTAAGCAAAGTAAATAATCATAAATAATTTGATTGGCTCTGTAGGCTGAAAAACAAAACCTCCAAGCTGGATCCACCTTTGTGAATTATTGCGTTCTACACCAATTCCAGGTATTAAAATAATGATTAATAATAAAATAGAAATGAATATGAAAACCGGGCTTAACTTACCATAGAGCTGACAAGGTATAGCTGCTGCCACAGCAAAAAAGAACAGCCCAATCAGCAGCCATTGAATCTGTCTTGTAAAAAAATAATTGGCATCCCCATAATGGATATAAGATATTGGGTAACTAGCACTATACACCATGATTACACCAAATCCAGCCAATATTAATATGCTTATTAACAATGAATAGTCCATTTTTTTGAACTTATTCCAAATAAAACTCGTCATGATTAACACCATATCTTTCAAATATTCAGTTGAATGTACTCGCCCTTGTCTTTTACTTCAATAAGAGCATCGTATATTTAACAATAAGTACATCATCGAGTAAGCCGACAGCAAACATATAATCCGGGATCATATCCAGCGTTAAAATAAAATAAATCAAAGCTCCACCCAAAAGTGTAATCTCTGTTTTTGTACCCTTTTGAACACGAAACCGATGATACATGTCTTCCAATTGTTGAACAAACGAATTTGCAGAGCCAGCTTTTTTTAGTTTTTCTTTAAAGCCAGTAATAATCATTTTTCGTCCTTCATCAGTGTGACTATATTCTTGATGCACTTTTAATTCCCGCTCAATATTTTCCATCGTCAGTTTTTCTACTTCTATCTGATACGCAGCTAGTAATTTTTTTGTATAATTCAGTTCAATCTGAACACCAGTACGATTTTTTTCTTCGGTTGTTTCCGCACCATAACCTGCAGCTTCAATTAAATCGACTACCGGAACCTCAAGGTTTTTGGCAAAGCTTTCTAAATGATTTAAGTTTGCTTTTCTTTTCCCGTTAATAATTCGTGATATTGTCGCTGTGTCAATTTCCGTCAGCTTACTTAAATGACGCATTGAGATTGATTTTTCTTGCAGCAATTCCTTTATTCGCATACCTAATTTATTATCTGCACTTATTTCGTCCATTCTCTCATCCTCTCTGTTAATAAATAATAACCTGTATTTGAGGACACACATTATGTTGTACTATACCTTCATGTTGACAAAAAGTCAACATGAAGGTCAACGGAATTTAAAGCATAATAATAGACCCTTGAATTGTCAAGGGCCTTTAACAAAGTAATATTATTAGCAATGAAAATTAAGCTTCATCAAAAAGATTCATACTTAAATAACGTTCGCCTGTATCAGGCGCAATACAAACTACACGTTTTCCTTCACCTAATTTTTTGGCCACTTCTATTGCAGCATAAACTGCAGCAGCACCAGAAGGTCCAATAAAAATTCCCTCTTCCTGAGACAACCTTCGTAACAAACCAATCGCTTCTTCATCACGGATTTGAATGATTTCGTCATAGACACTTGTATTCAATATTTCTGGTATAAACCCAGGACTGGTTCCGACTAATTTATGCTTGCCCGGATTTCCACCTGAGAGCACTGGTGACCCTTTTGGTTCCACAACTGCAATATGAATCCCAGGAATTTTATTCTTTAATGTTTCACCTGTTCCCGTCACTGTCCCGCCAGTTCCAGCTGTACAGACAAATGCATCCAGGTTCCCTCCTGTTTGTTCCATAATTTCCAGTGCAGTCGTGGTTCGATGAATATCGGAATTGGCAGTGTTTTCAAATTGCTGCGGTATAAAGCTTCCAGGGATCTCCGCTTGAATTTCTAATGCTTTTTTAATGGATCCTGGCATCTTCTCTTCACTTGGAGTTAAAACAACCTCTGCACCATAAGCTTTTAAAATATTCCTTCTTTCCATTGTGCTGTTATCAGGCATAACGAGTATAGCTTTATACCCTTTAGCAGCTGCAGTCATCGCAAGGCCGATCCCGGTATTTCCGCTCGTCGGCTCAATAATCGTGTCTCCGGGCTTAATAAGCCCCTTTTCCTCGGCAACCTTAATCATATTAGCTGCCGCGCGATCTTTCACACTTTTGCTTGGATTAAACATTTCAAGCTTAATATAAATATCTGCAGCTCCCTCCGGAACCAGCTTATTGAGTTTTACTAGTGGCGTATTACCAATTAATTCTGTGACATCATTGACTACTTGCATAATCAACCTCTACTTTCCATTATGAATTATTTTTAAGCAATCTTGTATCAAGTGAAATATCTGGATTCATATAAGTAAGAATTTCTAAAAAACGATCTTGGTTTTCTGGAGAAATCGAAAATATATCATACTTTCCACATCTAATTTGAATACGATCCATCGATAAAGCAGGTGCTGTTAAAGGTGCCTTCGATTTAATAATAACTTTAATCTCATTTATCTTTATCGTTTGGCGAATTGGACCATAGTGAATTTTAATTTTTTCGTCCTCTATTTTATAACCGGTCTTAAACCAAAACCATAAAAGAAATAACCCTAAAAGCAGCATGATAAAAGCAGACATCAGCTGTGCCTTTATTAATGGTGTCATAAACCCGAGCAAGGCAATTCCCCAGATCACAATTGTTAACCATTTATCCCTTTTGGATGGGAAATACATTCCATTTCCTCCTGCACTAAGTAATACTTAAATAATTAATTGTTTTGTAATTTTAATTATAGACATTTTTTTCAGCCATTACCATTAATTAAATCTGATAAAAATCTAATAAATCTTTCATGATCTCTCTTCATCAAAAGTAGTTCTTTATAAGAAACAAAAGCGACAACGGTTACCTTTCTTAATAAAGAACGATATTGGTATGAATCCCTATAAAGCTTTTCATATCATAGTTCAACTCATCTTTCCCAAAGGAATAAATACCCCATTATTATTTATTATATACCCTATACCCGTACAAGAGAAATGTGGGTGGACAGAAAAAATCCTCTGCATATTTGCATACAGAGGATTGATTCGAAATAAAGCTTTATATTAAATTTGCTAAATTTTTAAATTCCAGTTCCTCAAATTTCATTGATACTCTATCTTTATCATATTTCCATAACGCCGTATCCAATGGGCAGCTAATTGGAACATCGCATTTAATCCGAGCTAATGATCTTGATAAGTGAAGCATGTCCAAGTTGTTATTAATCTTTGTTTGAACCCCTTTTGGGAGCTCATCTATATTATCCAGCAAATTATCAATTGTTTCATATTCCTGCAAGAGCTTTAATGCTGTTTTTTCACCAATGCCTTTAACACCTGGATAATTATCAGCAGTGTCACCCATCAGGCCTTTTAAATCAATAATTTGCTCCGGAGAAATTCCTTTTTTATCATAAAAATTATGATAATCGAACACCTCATAGTTTCCTTGCCCTTTTTTCATAATTGCAACACGAACGCCTTCATCAACAAGCTGCAGTATATCCTGGTCACCAGTAAGAATTATTACTTCGTCTGTTTTGCTATAAATGCGGGCAAGTGTTCCAATACAATCATCTGCTTCAAAGTTTGTTAACCCAATGTTTGGCATATCAAATGCTTCCACAACTTCTTTTACTAAGTCGAATTGCGGAATGAGTTCTTCTGGTGGTGCATCGCGGTTTGCTTTATAGCCTTCA
Organism: Oceanobacillus sp. FSL K6-2867; assembly: GCF_037963145.1. Lineage (NCBI taxonomy): Bacteria > Bacillati > Bacillota > Bacilli > Caryophanales > Bacillaceae > Oceanobacillus > Oceanobacillus sp. FSL K6-2867. The sequence continues at coordinate 4,173,003 of NZ_CP150144.1, read as the reverse complement.
TAAAGCTCTGTACGAAAAGTCTTGCTTCCCATATCCCAGCAGCATATTACATGTGATGGTTTAAATGTATCGACAGCATCTAAAAAATACCGCATAAATTGATAAATACCGTTTGTGGGAATTCCTTTACTTGTCCGCATGAAATTTCCTCTAAAAGATGTCGCGAAAAAGCCACGGAACAAAAGAGCCATCCCATCAACCAATAATACGTTGTTTTTATTCATAATTTTACACTTCCTCTAATGCTTTATAATCGAATTTAACTGTTTCTGCTTTTCTAGTAGATTTGGCATTTCCGCTGTTGATTGAAGCATTTTTAAATAGTTATCCACTTGCAAGTGGATATTTTGTTCAGCATGCACACGAATAGTTTGTATTAGGCTCTCCAATTGCTTTTGATAAGAACTTTCCATAAATGAATGATTTGTATCTATATATTGTTGTGCACAAGGTTTTATTATAACATACATTTGTTCCTTCATAAATTCTTTTTCATTTTTTTCAAAGAATGCCTTTGTGCCTTTATACTTAGAAAATACAGGATTAAAATGGGATAAATCAATATTTGTTAATCCTTTTTCAAAGGATGGTGTTTTAATTTCCATTTTCTGCATATCTGGAAGTTCAAATAATGAATCGATTTTCAAACTTTTATCTGCTAATGTTTGGTGTACTTCGTTTAATTGCTCGTGTATATAAGACTCTATTCGAAGTGAGACAGCTTGTAGCTCTTGAAGAAGCTCAAACGCGATATATTCGAGAAGATTTTCAAGGCCTTTTCTTAGCTGATTTTGTGCTTTTTTCCCTGATTCAGTAATGGTTGTCGGATTATACATTTCTTTGAACATATCATGAAAGCGGATCGATAATCTTTCTAAAACATAAAACAATTGTTTATTAATTTTTTGAGCAATTTGATCTTTATATACCGAAAAATTGTATGAATTGATTTCGGAAATAAGCCTCTTTTCCTTAGTTTTTATCTCATTTATCCTAATTTCTTTCTCTTGCCGGTCCATGTTTAAGGATTGAATATAATTGTTGAGCGTATGGCTCGTTCGCTCTATATTGCGAATTGCAGATTCAATTGTAAGTGTTGCTAGGTCATGATAAATAAACTGGTAAAAATCTGCCTCCAGCTGCTGCATTTGTTTATTGAGCGATTTTTTTACTGTTTTTTGCTCCAATGACATTTTGCTTGAAACCGGGTAAAGCCTTGGAAGTCGGATACCTAATTGTAATAATTGTTCCTGCACGTAATCAGTTACAAGTTTTAGTTCTGCTTCGTCTGCAGCTAAATCTGCCGCATTAACAATAAAAAACATTTTGTCCAGCTGAAATGCTTCTTTTACTCTTCCCAATTGCATCAGAAAATCTTTATCTGCGCGTGATAAAGCATGGTTATAATAGGTTACATAAAGAATTGCGTCTGCATGCTTAATATATTCAAAGGCAACGTTCGTATGTCGCGCGTTAATCGAATCGGCTCCAGGTGTATCAACAAGTGTAATCCCTTCTCTTGTAAGGGCACAATCATAATACAGGTTAATGGATTCGATATAACACGCTTTTGTCTCGTCTGTTACGTAGCTGGCAAATTGTTCAAGATTAATCGTGATTGTTTTCCCGATGACATCTCGGTGTTCTCCGTAACCTATCAGCATGGCATGCAAATATGCTTGATACATCTTGTTTAATTGATCACTCTTATCAAGTTCATTTGCTTTTACCCATTCAATTAGTTCATGGAATCCCGACACTTTTGGGGACAGCTTCTTTGTAATCATTTGTAAGTCATTTGCTAATACTGCTTGATTTTTTAATGTAACAACAACCGTACCATGCGGGTATTTTTCATTAACTGGACAGATCCGGTTCACTGTAGCAGTTGTTGGGTTGGGTGAGACCGGCAAAACCTTCTCACCCATCAGCGCATTTGCAAATGATGATTTACCAGCACTAAATGCCCCGAACAGGGCTATCGTGTAGGAACGATTTTTCAGCCGATCTGCTTTTTCCATTAATTCTGTCTTTAGGGATTCAAATCCTGGCAACTTATGAATCAGTTTTATCGTTGATTCAATACTCTCAACGACATCCTCCAACTTCATTTTCTTTGCAGAACCATTATTCTCAAAGTCCTTTGTGCTAGGCTTCTTGTTTTCCTTCATGAAGACCGTTCTTTTATCTACTTCTACTCTAATAGGCTTTGGCTTTCTATCTAATGCTTGCTTCACTAAATCCCATGCAGATGCTTCAGCTTTTGGTTCATTATATTGCTTCTCTAACTGTACGTATGCAGCTTGCCATTCTGATTCTAGCTGCTTTATTGATTCATTCACATTCTGTTGTTGTTTTAAATGAGCAAGCCTTTGCTCATAGATACCCTTTTCTTCCTCATTTTTTTCAACAATTAATGACTGAATTACATGCAACAGCTTTCTGGCAAGCTGTTTGTAACTATTTTTAATATTTGCTGATACATCATTCGTATAATTTAATACATAATCCCCATTCACTTTTGCACCTGGCTTCATTAATTGCAGTAAATGGTCAAGCTCGTATGTAACCACCAACCCATTAATATCACTTTGAAGGGATGTATCATTTACTGCATATTTTTTCAGTAATGCAAGCAGTTTATCGCGAAACTTCCATTGAATAGACTTTTGCATATTTTCTTTTAACGGAGCAAGAAATTGTTCTGCTCGCGCAATTTTTTCCAGTTCCGTTTTCTTTTTCGACGCAAATAGGCCGATTTTAAAATCAGATTGCTGGGATTCTAAAAATAACTGTGCTTTATCCCTAAGATGTGCTGGCATTAAATAGGCATTATTTAATGTTTGTTGCAGTTCTTCCAAGAATTCTTGCTCAAATATCATCGGTTCATTCTCAAGATACAGTAATTTTTCTTCTGTTGCAGCAAGGTCATCTAAATATGAATTATCAGATTGTACTGCCTCACCAGCTGTTATTTCATTGATTAATGATTCATACTTTGCTGCAAGGAATGAACGGTGCTCATCCATTACTTGCCATACAGATTGCTGAATATGGAGATATTTCGGGCGGTCAGGTCCCATCATAATAAATATTTTTTCCTTGATTTTTTCAAATTCGTTATGGTCTATACTTGGCTCTTTTAGTGAAGTATAATAGATTTCATTTGGTTTTAAGCTCCATTGATCAAACGTTTGTTTAATATTTTTGTCGAATGATATAAAACTTAGTTCCTGTTCATCATGCTTGTCAATTTGATTAATTACAACAAAATAAGGCAATTTTTTCTCTTGAATGGACTTTAAAAATTGCAAATTAACCTCTGATTGTACATGATTATAATCCATCACATAAAATAAGACATCAGCTAAATGTAAGGATGCCTCTGTCATAATTCGGTCTGCATCATCTGCAGCATCGATACCGGGCGTATCAATAAGTGCAGAGCCTGTAGGTACAATTTGTTTCCCTGTACTTATTTCAATTTTTTTAATCGTCTCTTTATCTTTCGAATATTCCTTAATCATTTCAATATCATATGGTTCTTTGTATTCAACAGGCTGCTCTGTCGTAAAAAATACTCTCGCAGCCGCATCACCCGAATTAATTTTAACAACGTTTGCACTTGTTGGTATCGGACTCTTTGGTAAAATTTCTTCCCCTAATAATGCATTTATCATTGAAGATTTCCCGGCTGAAAAGTGTCCAGCAAAACTGATAACAAGCTCTTGTTTTTTAAATTTCTCATAAATGTCAAGAATTTTAGCTGCGTTTAAATTATCCCCGTTTTGTTTCATTTGGACATACAAAGCAACTAGCTGTTCTGCATTTAACGACTCTTTTCTATCTTTTACGATCACGGTATTCATGTCCCCTTCTTACTCATCCCAATTTAAAGTCTATTATACGAAATTAGTCATTGAATTGCCACCAATTATAAAAGCGATTTCACAAATAAGGGCATTATTTTTTTCAAAAAGAAGTTCATTATTTAATTTACATAATATTATTATGGTAATCCAAATAAAATTCAATCCATAGTTAAAAACCTAGAAACATACATAATCATGTTTCTAGGCTTTATTTGTCATCAAAAGCTTTACTACACCTTGTTTATACAGGATATACACCATGCTTTCTTTCGGTGAACACAACATTTTTAGCTGCATAAATAGAGAAACGCTTCACTAGCTCCTGCCTTAATGTATTTGGGTCGATGACGTCATCGATTACCATTTCAGATGCAAGGCGATAAACATCAATATTTTCTTTGTATTCATCCTGTTTTTGTTTAATAAATGCAGCGCGATCCTCTTCCGGTAATTGGGCAATTTTATTAGCTTCGACAGCATTTACTGCTGCTTCTGGTCCCATTACTGCAATTTGTGCATTCGGAAATGCTAAACAGCAATCCGGGTCAAACGCTGGACCTGACATTGCATAAAGGCCTGCACCATATGCCTTTCGAACAATGACTGATATTTTGGGTACTGTTACCTCGCTCATCGCTGAAAGCATTTTGGCACCATGCCGAATAATACCTTGCCTTTCTACCTTTGTTCCTATCATAAACCCTGGTACATCTGTTAAGAATAGTAGTGGGATATTAAAGGCATCACATAGCTGGATAAATTTTGCTGCTTTATCAGCAGAATCTGTAAATAAAACTCCGCCTTTTACGCGTGGCTGGTTTGCGATAATGCCTACAGAACTTCCGTCAATCCGTGCAAGTCCAGTAATTAATTCAGCAGCAAAATTCTTTTTAATTTCACAGAAACTGCCATCATCAATAATTCGATCGATTAAATCATACATATTAAACGGGGCATTTTGATTTTCCGGAATAATATCAGTGATTGTTTTTTCAAATGCTTGAACAGGTTTGGCATCCATTTTATTCGGCATCGACCTGAAATTTGCAGGAAAATAACTTAAATAGTTCTGTGCATATTGGATTGCCTCTTCCTCTGTCTTCACTAATACATCCCCAACACCTGAAACTGAACAATGCATTGCTGCACCACCCATTTCCTCCAATGTTACCTTCTCTCCGATTACTTTTTCTGCCATTCTTGGAGAACCTAAATACATGGAGGCATTCCCGTCAACCATGATAACGATGTCGCAGAACGCTGGTATATATGCTCCTCCTGCTGCTGATGGTCCAAATAGCAAACATACTTGCGGTACTCTTCCCGATAATTTAATTTGATTATGAAAAATTCGCCCTGCGCCGCGCCTGCCAGGAAACATTTCGATTTGATCGGTAATTCTGGCACCAGCTGAATCCACCAAATAAACCATTGGCAGTTCAAGCTTCATTGCTGTTTCTTGTATCCGCAGTATTTTCTCAACCGTTCGCTTCCCCCAGGAACCAGCCTTTACTGTCGAATCATTCGCCATCACACAAACATCCTGATTGTTAACTTTTCCAATGCCTGTAACTACCCCATCAGATGGTAAATCATCTTCCATGCAATTAGCGAAGAATGCATCTTCAATATTCATGCCATTATCAAATAAAAGCTCTAACCGTTTTCGTACAAAAAGCTTTCCTTTTTCTTCATTGCTTTTATGGTACTTGTCTTTTCCACCTTTTTCTATCCTCTGCATTCTTTCCTGCAATTCTTCTAAATAAGACATGTAACATCCCCCTCGCTAAATACCTTTGTATATCGGTTTTCTTTTTTCCTTGAAGGCTTGAAGACCTTCCAGTCTGTCTGCTGTCGGAATAGTTTCCGCATAGCATGCACGCTCTATGTCTACCCCCTGTTTTATATCTGTTTGTGCTCCTTTATTGATAGCTATTTTAGCCTGTTTCAAAGCAATTGGACCGTTTGAGGCAATCGTTTTCGCCATGACCAATGCTTCTGTTAATAGGTCTGCTTGTTTAGCTGTTTGTTCAACCAAGCCTATGGTGATGGCTTCTGAAGCTTCGATTGGTTTCGCAGTAAAAATCAGACGCTTAGCATGTCCTGATCTGACAAGACGTGGCAGTCGCTGTGTGCCACCTGCACCTGGAATTATGGCTAGAGATGTTTCAGTTAAGCCCAGTTTTATATCTTTTGCAGCAATCCGGATATCACAAGAGAGAGCTAATTCCAACCCGCCACCATAGGCAGCACCATTCATCGCCGCAATTACAGGCATATTCATTGCCTCAATTGCGTTTGCGGTCTCTCCTATGTAACGAACCGCCTTAATTACTTCTTCTTCTGACATTCCCTTCCGCTCTTTTAAATCTGCCCCCGCGCAAAAAGCTTTCTCGCCTGCACCGGTAATAACCGTACAGTATATCGATTTATTTTGATTAATTTCATTTACTGCTTCGTTTAACTCATCCAATAATGCCTTTGATAGTGCATTTGCAGCTTCTGGTCGATTGAGCGTTAGGACAGCTACATGCCTATCATGTATATTGATTGTAATTAAAGCCATCATGTCCTCCTTCAGAATAAGCAGTCGCCTTTTTATTCTATTACGAGCATTCTATAACAGATTCAATCTATCTAATATCCTGCACACATCCAGTGAAGGCTGTTGAGCCATCTTGTTATCGCACTTATGTGTCGAACCTCTGCTTTTCTTCCAACAGTCATCTACTTATTTTCCTGAGCTAAATCTATATAGCGTTCGTTTTTGAAATTTTAGCGCTACTGTAATATCCCGGAACTATGGGATTAGAATCTATTCAATGACGGCTAAAATATCATCATCATTTACAAAATCGCCCTCTGCTACTTTTAATTCCTTTACTATCCCAGAGCTTTCCGCGGTAACTGGAATTTCCATTTTCATCGATTCAAGTATTACAATATCTTGACCTTCCTCTACTTGATCTCCTACACCCACTACAATTTTCCATACACTCCCTGCCATACTTGCTTTTACTTCTTCCATATAAATTCCTCCTCAAATACTTCTATTTTCGATAAAAATCTTCAATAAAACCAGTCGTTGTATTTCCTTTTATAAATTGTTCATGCTCTACAATCTTTTGTAACATAGAAATATTAGTTTTAATACCTTCGATTTTATAATTAGACAAAGCTTCCTTTAATAATGCGATTGCTTCTTCACGATTATTCCCTTTTACAATTAACTTTCCAATCATCGGATCATAAAACGGAGTTACATCATAATTGGCAGTCACAGCTACTTCATTGCGTATATTCGGTCCTTCAGGTAATTCAAACTGAGAAATATGACCTGGGGAAGGAAAGAATGTAACTGGATCCTCTGCATAAATTCTTGCCTCAATCGCATGACCATCTATTTGTAAATCTGTTTGTTTAATTGTCATTTTCTTACCAGCTGCAATGTGCAGCTGCTCTTCAACAATATCAATTCCAGTAATTTCTTCAGTAACGGGGTGTTCAACTTGAATTCTCGTGTTCATTTCTAGGAAATAAAAATTTTCTGATTCATCTACTAAAAATTCAATCGTCCCTGCATTGGTGTACTCAAGTGCCTTGACAGCTTTAACTGCAGCTTCGCCCATACGCTGTCTAGTGGATTCTGAAATAAACTGTGATGGCGCTTCTTCGATAACTTTCTGATTTCGACGCTGTATCGAACATTCACGTTCATATAGATGAATAGCATTTCCATGATGATCTGCTAAAATTTGTATTTCAATATGACGGGCATTTTCAATTTTCTTTTCCATAAACATGGATCCATCACCGAAAAACATTTTTGCACGCTTTGAATTTCCTTCAAAAGCTTTGGACAGCTCCTCGTCAGACCAGACAACCTGCATACCAATCCCGCCACCCCCAGCTGAGGCTTTGAGCATAATTGGATAACCAATTTGCTGTACAATCTTTACTGCATCCTCTTTTGTCGCAGTCGCTTCATCAGTTCCAGGTACCACGGGAATGCCGATTCGCTTCATTGCATTTCTTGCCGCTATTTTACTTCCCATCTGTTTCATGACGCTTCCCGTCGGTCCAATGAATATCAATCCTTCTTCCAAACAGCGATTTGCAAATGTTTCACTCTCACTAAGAAAACCATATCCAGGATGAATCGCATCTACATTTGCTTCTTTAGCAATATCAATTATCCGTTCAACATTTAAATAACTCTCATTTACACGCGGAGGGCCAACCAAAAATTTCAGATCTGCTAGTGATACATACGGAGATTTCTGATCTGCTTCTGAAAAAATGGCTGCTGTCTGAATTCCTAATTTCTTACATGTCCGAATAATTCGTGCTGCAATTTCTCCTCGATTTGCAATAAGTACTTTTTTAATCATTTGCTCCCCCCTAAGACTGAAGTTGCTGAACCGCAAGCTCTCTTAATTTAAACTTCTGGATTTTCCCGCTAGCTGTCATCGGAAATGCATCCACAAATCTGATATAGTTGGGAATTTTGTACCTCGAAATTTTTCCATGACAATAATCCTTTATTTCTTCACTTGTTGTCTGTTTATTTTCTTTTAAAATAATCCAGGCCATGACCTGTTCCCCGAATTTTTCATCAGGTACTCCAATCACTTGTACGTCTAGAACATCGGGATGCTGATATAAAAATTCTTCAATCTCCCTCGGGTAAATATTTTCTCCACCGCGTATAATCATATCCTTCATTCTTCCAGTTATTTCAATATAGCCATTTTCATGCAATACCGCTAAATCACCGGTATGGAGCCAGCCTTCCACATCAATTGCTTCCTTCGTTGCCTCGTGGTTATTATAATAGCCTTTCATCACAAGGTACCCTCGAGTTAACAGCTCTCCTGGCAAACCGACTTCTTGCTCGGTATTTGTTCCTGGTATGACAATTTTTACTTCCACATTTGGGTGTGGTTTTCCCACCGTATTTACTTTCAATTCTATTGGATCATCTGTTTTTGTTTGTGATATTACTGGTGATGATTCCGTTTGCCCATAGGCAATCGTAATTTCCTTTGCACCCATTTTATTCATCACATTCGACATTACCTCAACAGGACACGTAGAGCCTGCCATAATACCTGTTCTCAAATAGGACAGATCAAATTCATGAAAACGAGGATGATTTAATTCTGCGATGAACATTGTAGGAACGCCATGGAGTCCTGTACATTTTTCATCTGATACAGCTTGCAATACTTTCTCCGCGTGAAATTGCTCCAGTATGACCATCGTTGTCCCTTTGGATACCGCAGCAAGTATGCCTAATACACAGCCAAAACAGTGGAAAAATGGCACTGGAATACATAGTCGATCATTTGGAGTAAGTTTCATACAATCAGCAATTTGATTTCCGTTATTGACAATGTTTCGATGTGTTAACATAACCCCTTTTGGAAATCCAGTAGTCCCTGAGGTATATTGCATGTTAATGACATCATCTTCGGTCAGCGATTGTTTCCGTTGCTCTAAATGAGCATTGCTGCTATCATTACCTTTTGCAATGACTTCCTTCCACGTATAGGCATAATTATATTCCGCATTACTAATTACAATGATATTTTTTAAGTTTGGTAATGTTTCTAACCGTAGTTTTCCTTTTTCCTGACCATCCAGATCGGGGCAAATTTGTTTTAAAATATCCACATAGGATGTTCCTTTAAAGCTTTCGGCCATAATTAAGGTTGTTGCTTCAGACTGCTTTAATAAATATGCTAATTCATTCGCTTGATAATTTGTATTTACCGTTACAAGTACAGCGCCCATTTTGCCGGTTGCAAATTGCGATGTGATCCATTCTGGTTTATTATCAGCCCATATTGCAACATTTTCTCCTTTTTGAATATCGATGGCCATTAATCCTTTTGCGGCTTGGTTGACCATTTCATTAAATTCCGAGTATGTTTTTCGTAATTTTAATTCTGGATAAACAATTGCTTCATGATTCGGATATAAATCCACTTGTTTTTCAAGCAGCTCACCAATAGTCAAGCTTAATAATGACATGAATTCTCCCCTTCCTAACATGGACTAGCAACCTAGTTCTCTAGCAATAACCAGTCGTTGAATCTCAGACGTTCCTTCCCCAATTTCTAATAGTTTTGCGTCACGTAAATAACGTTCTACCTCATATTCACGCATATAGCCATACCCGCCATGTATTTGAATCGCTTGATTTGCTGAGCGAAATGCCGTTTCACTAGCAAACAGCTTGGCATATGCCGCTTCCTTTCCAAAAGGCTTCCCTTGATCCTTTAACCATGCAGCTTTATGCACCATATTTCTGGCAAGCTCAACTTCCATTGCCATATCAGCGAGCTTAAATTGAATCGCTTGAAATTGAGAAATTGATTTACCGAACTGCTTCCGCTCTTTTGCATACGCTAGAGCTTTATCGAGCGAGGCCTGTGCTATTCCGAGTCCAAGTGCTGCAATTGAAATCCTTCCCCCGTCTAATGTATAGAGAAATTGATTAAAACCTTTGTGTTCTTCCCCCAATACATTTGATCTTGGCACACGAACATTTTCAAGTACAATTTCAGCTGTATCTGAGCCGCGAACACCCATCTTATCGTAATTGCTCGTTATCGTAACACCTTTTGTATCCGCAGGAACAATGATAGAAGAGATCATGCTTCTACCTTGTTCATTTTTGCCTGTGACAGCGGTTACAATAATAATTTTGGAAAAGCTTGCATTCGTAATAAAGCATTTTTCTCCATTAATAATATAATCATCACCATCAATTAGCGCAGTCGTCTTCGTTCCACCTGCATCTGATCCAGCGTTGGGTTCGGTCAATCCAAATGAACCGAGTGCTTCTCCTGCAGCGAGTGGCTTTAAATAAGTTTGTTTTTGTTCGTCATTTCCAAAATAATGAAGTGGGCTTGCTCCGAGAGAGACTGCAGCAGCATAACTTAACCCAGTACTTCCACACACACGACCAATCTCTTCAACCGCAAGCGCATAAGAAATTGTATCACCGCCAGCCCCACCGAATTCTTCTGGAAATGGAATCCCCAGTAAACCAAGCTCCCCCATTTGGTCAAAAATATCGCTTGGAAATTCCGCCTTCGTGTCAATTTCAATTGCTCTTGGTCGAATGATTTCTTCAGCAAAATCCCGAACCATTTTTTTAATCATCACTTGTTCTTTTGTTAATTCGAAATTCATATTATTCCCCCTTAACTATATTAAGACCGACTAGTTGGTCTGTTTTAGTCTTTATGAATTCCCTTTTCAAAGAAAGGTAAGTCTATCCATGTTTCTTCTAACCTATCATTTGAAATCATTTCTCCTTGAAGGACCGCATGCAAAATTAAATCTACAAAGATGTCCCCAATTTCATCAATTGTGTTTGTACCTGATTGCCGGTACCACTTATAAATCCAATTAACCATACCTAAGATTGCCATTGTGGTGATCTCCGCTGATAATTCTGCTCGAAACTCACCAGCCTTTTTTCCCTCTTTAATTGTTCGCATAACAATTTGTTTGAATTGATCCCTTTTACTTTTCACTGACTTTTGGTACTTCGGCTTCAAATACGTACTCTCTTGATAAAAAACAGAAATATGAGCCTTATACAAATCGAAAACGTTTACAAATTCCTTGATAATTGCTTTTAATTTTTTTGTTGGGGAATGATGTGTTTCATACGCAATAATTCCTTTTTCTAATACATGGGTTATAAATGTGTCGTGAATTTCAAATAATAATTCATCTTTAGAAGTGAAATGATGATAAAATCCACCTTTTGACGTACCAACATCTTCAACAATCTGATTTACACTAACCCCATGAAAGCCGTATTGTTCAAATAACATTAAAGACGACTGGATAATTTTCTTTCGTAATTCCGTTTATAAGCCCTCCTTATTGAATTTATTTTTACTTTATCATACGAATCTGAATTTAGAAAGTGTTTTCTAAAATGAAACTAACTTGCTATGTATAACACAACATAGGGACAATACAAATCAAGAATAAATAATCTACTTTAAATATAAGGTAATTAAAATAGGGATACCACTAAACTAGGTACCCCTATTTATTTTATGTCAATTGTTTTAACTGTTGTAAATTGTTATTGTTGTAAACTCTGCTATCTATATCTATTAAGTACTCAACTATCATGCCAACCTTTAAAAAGCTCTATTAAAGGGAAATGCTTTTAAATTTTTAATTAATTGTTGCTTAAATGCAACACGAAGGTTAACAGTTATTCCATTGCATATTGACAATGCTTCCGTTTACAACACAACTAGGTTAAATCGCAATATTGCAACATTTTTGTTTATTTAATCTCAATATCATATTTTTTAGCGCTTTAGAAATTGTAAAATGATTTATAGTCTTCGCCCAAATAGAAATAACTGTCGAGGGGTCTCGACAGTCTAATTTATCGTCTAATCTTGGTAACGTTTATTAAGCTTCAATGTAAAACTTTTTAACCATATTATTTAGCGGCGTTTTAACTTACAATCTTTTAGCATAAGTCTCTTGTTTTCATAATTTTTTAGTACAATTATATGATCATTCAAATGGCAAGTCTATTAATTTTTTTCTATGATGTAAATAGTGGTAGTTGCCCTCTTCGCCGGCGCATATTAGCCCTGCTCTTTTCAGTTAATTCCATATTCAACTCTCCTGCTTCAATTACTACTCCATAATCATGTAATGCCGTCTCAACGGATACAATTTCATCTAGGACATCTTCATACACTTGTTTCGCACTCCGTTCCAATGGATCTCCATACCCACCAGATGATGGGACCATAATTTTTACCGATTCACCTGCGTTAAAACGTTTTCCATTTAATTTAGAAGGAAGCTCCTCCGGATTGGTATCTGGGTTTTTAATTAATGAAGCTTCTGTACCTGGCAAACCACCGTTATAGCCCCATGGTTTTACAGTATGCTTATCCCCCTCCATTGACATGAATCCATCGGTTAGGAATCTGTTCCAGCGGATAATCCCCAGTCCACCACGAGTTTTACCGGCACCTCCGGTATCTTCCCTCAATTCATATTGCTCACAAATCATTGGTGTATGCATATCAAGATCTTCAATTGGATTGTTTCTAGTGTTCCAGGAAGCATAGTCCATCGCATCCATTCCGTCTTTTTCCGGACGTCCACCATAAGATCCTTCATTAACCTCAATGTACACCCAGTAATTATGATCCTTGTCCAAACCAGAATAAGATGCAAACTGAATATTGGCAGATCCACCGGCGCAGGTTTTTTCCGGTATTACCTGGGTTAAAGCTTTAATAATTAGGTCGGCTGCAGTATTTACTTGGTTCGCTCTGCTAAAGGTGGCAGCAGGTCTAATTGGATTAAAGATACTTCCCTTCCTTGCTGTAACTTTGATCGGACGAAATACGCCATGATTGGCTGGTATAAATTCCTCATGGGTGTAGGTATCAAGGAATATCGACCGTAGCACACTGTACACACTTACACATAATGCACCGGAATAGGCTGCATTAAAAGCAGAAGCAACTTGGTCAGCTGATTTGGAGACATCTACCTCTAGCTCATCTCCCTTTTTAATAACTTTTACATGCACTCTTAATTTTCCATTTAAGTTGATACCATCATCATCAAGCCATGATTCAGCTTCATATTCTCCATCAGGTATTTTGGCAATTTCTTTACGCATCATTCTTTCGGAGTAATTCATCAACTCCTCACCCGCAGCTAGTACAGTATCTTTTCCATATTTATCTAGGAGTTCAATATATCTTTTTGCCCCCAATCTGCATGCTGCAACTTGAGCCTCCAAGTCACCGATTACCTGTGACGATGTTCGTACTTTTTGCCGGACTACTTCAAACAGCGTTTCATTCGGCTTACCTTTGTCATATAGCTTAACACCGTTTAATACTAATCCCTCCGCGTAAACATCAGGTGCATCAACAATTAGGCCTGGCTGCGCTCCTCCAATGTCAAGGTGATGAGCAGTAGTTCCTGCGTAGCCTATTAACTCACCTTCATAGAATATTGGCTGTGTAAGCGATACATCGGGCGAATGAGATGCCCCAGCATATGGATCGTTATTCCAAATAATATCTTCTGGATGCTGATTGTCCCCTAGTATTTCTTGAAAACCTTTAATATAACCTGGTAGACAACCTAATTGCATCGGAGTTGAATCAGATTCAGCAAGCGTTTCACCAAAACGTGTAAATATCCCGGCACCTAAATCCTCCGACTCCCGAATAAGCGAAGAGTATGCCATCCGCTGCATAACATGAGACATTTCTTTGGCAATTGTATCCAATGCCCCTCCAATTACTTGCACGGTTACTGGATCAATTTTTTTACTCATCACCCATCACCACCTTCGAAAATTGAATATCTTTATTATTTGACATACTCTCCATTGGTGTAGCTAATAACGTTCCATATGGGGAAACCACAATCTGCCAATCTGGCGGAACAAGAGTTGTCGAATCACGTTGTATAATCGAAGCAGGTCCTGTAATCCGATCGTTAGCCAATAATTCTTCCCGCTGGTAACGTGGTGTTGTCAGTCCTTTAATTTCTCCATCCATCTCAAAATAGGTATTCCGTTCATACATAAGCGCTTCTTTTGGATTGATGCGATTCTTTCGTTCTAATTCTGGTAATTCCAGGTTTGGTGTTTTCCCAGTTGCAACAACATCCAAGGAAATTAATTCTACCGTATTTTCTGGAAAATGGTGACCATATTCTTGTTGATGGATGGAATGAAAATTTGATACAATTTCATGAACGCTTTGTTTCGTTAATTTTCCTTCTGGAACTGGTACCCGTAATTCGAATCCCTGGCCAATATAGCGACACTCAGCAATTCGTTCAAATTCAATATCACGTTTACTAATACCATCATTAATTAATTGAGATGCTGCTTGCTCCTCCAGCACTTTGAGCTGTTGAAATAAATCAAAAGCAAGACTATCTGTAATCGTTTTCAAAATTTGGATATAAGAAGCATTAAAATGATATTTCAGATCACTAACTAGTAAACCTGCAGATGCAGTGATTCCAGGGTAATTTGGAACAATAACAAGCTTTGATTCAACTGTTTTCGCTAAATCAATGGAATGAAGCGGCCCAGCACCACCTGCAGCTAATAAAGCAAAATCCCTTGGATCAATCCCTTTACGGACAGAATTTTCTCGAATAGAAAGAGCCATATTATTATTGATGATTTCTAAAATCCCTAAGGCTGCTTCCTCCACTGTCATGTCTAATTTGTCAGCGATATTCTTTTTAATAGCCTCATAGCTTTTTTTCGGATGTAGTGAGATGTCTCCACCTAAAAATTGTTCTGGATCCAGTCTGCCCAAAACTACATTTGCGTCGGTAACACATGGATTTTCCCCACCTTGTCCATAGCATGCAGGTCCTGGTGTGGAACCAGCACTTTTCGGTCCTACCCGAAATGCGCCACCTGCATCAACGTAGGCAATTGAACCACCACCTGCGCCAATCGTATCTACTTCTAGCATAGGAGTAACAACCGGATAAGTATTTACCTCACAATCCCTCGGATTTACTACTCGTGGAGTGTTTTTAGGGATGATAGAAATATCAGCAGAGGTTCCACCGATATCCACACTAATCACATCTTTGATCCCATCTAATAGCCCCCACCATGCTGCTGCAAGTACGCCTCCAGCTGGTCCAGATTTCAATAAATTCATGGGTCTAGTCGTAGCACTTTGGACAGATGCCATTCCACCGGAAGACTGCATAACATGGAGCTTGCCCTTGACACCTGCTTCTTCAAGCGATGACACCAGATTATCAAGGTACTGGTTGACTTTAGGTGCTACAAAAGCATTCATTGCTGTTGTACTAAAACGTTCATATTCACGAATTCTGGGGGCAACCTCACTGGATGTGAAACACTGGATTTCTGGCCAAAATTCTTTTACAATTTCTTTTGCCCTTTTCTCATGAACATCGTTTAGAAACGAAAAGAGAAATGCAACAATAATAACGTCAACATTTTCATCTTTTAACTTTAAGACTGCATCACGAACTTCCTCCTCATTCATCGGAGTGCGGACCCGACCATCAGGTGCTTGGAGTTTTTCTGTAATTGGAAGACGGTGCCTACGTTTGACCAGTGGATTATCTTGCCACGGCAAGCTCTGTTGGATGGAAAAATTTTCGACTTTTTTATGACGAGCGATATGAAGGATATCCCGATAGTTTCTTGTTGTCAGCATCCCAACCTTTGCACCATTCCCCTCAATCGTAATATTGGTTGCAACTGTTGTTCCGTGTAAAATGTACTCAACATTATGAACATCGACATTACTCATTTCGCATAGTTCTTTAATTCCTCTAATAACACCAACAGATTGATCATAGGTTGTGCTCGGTACCTTGTGTACGTTAACTTTATTAGCAGCATCATCTACCAATATTAAATCTGTAAATGTACCACCAACATCGACTCCAATACGAACCATAGACATTCCCCTTTCTTAATTAAAAAGATTATTTCATCAGGATACCTTTAAAATTAGGTATCCCTTATTTAAGTCATCTGTTTTAGTTGCTGCGATTTGTTACTATTGTATACGTTGTCATCTATCCCATTTAAGTAATCTACTACTTCATTTACTGGCAGGACGTCTGCGAACTTGGCATCCATATCGAATAGATTCCATTCCACAACTCCTGGTACTCGATCCCCTATTGTTCCTTCAGGTACGATTGTTTTAAACCCATATCCAGTAGAGTCCATAACGGTATGCCGAACACAAGCAGAAGCTGTAGCTCCCATAACGATTAGCGTATCTACTCCAAGCTTATTTAATGTTTGAGCTAAATGTGTTCCAAAGAAGTTACTCGCAAATTTTTTATGAATAACAGGTTCTTCCGATCTTGGCTTAAGCTTTGGATCTATATCCATCCACTCAGAGTCTATATCCAATGTGTGCAATGGAATCTTCTCATCCCATCTTGGCAAGTCCCATTGCTCCTTTCCTACAAAACCTGTAGTCGTATGAAATATGGGAACACCTGATTCCCTTGCTGCTTCTAAAACTTTTAAGGTATTAGCACATATTTCATCATTGTTATTACAAGTAAATGGGTGTCCATCACTCATCCAAGCTTTTGCCATATCTACCGTCGTTATAGCTGGAGCTTTACCAAAACCCATTCTTCTCTGAAATCCCCTTTCCTTATAAATTTTCCTCGCCTCTGCAAATGCCTTCTCTAATAAATCCTGATCAAACGCATAATTGCCCTGATTGTCTTTGAAGTTTTCACTCATCTTGTAAATCCTCCTTCATATTTAAAAAGTTTTTGGTTCTGCTTTTTTACTGCAATTATCGTGCCAACTTTTAAAATGGCAATATGATAGGATTATGAAAATTTAAATTATATTTCACTGTTGCAAAATTGCAACAGTGGGGCACTCAGAAATTGGTAATAGCAAGTACAATAACGCTTTCATTTAAGCAACATTATTTTTTGTTTTGCAATATTGCAACATATTATGTTTTAAATCTCAATATTATATTTTTTTACCTTTCTAGAAAGTGTAGATGGATTTATTCCTAGCGTCTTTGCAGTCTGTCTTAAAGAATTGTGCTTGTTTAAAGCAGATTCCAAAATACTTTTTTCGTAAACTTCCATAAGGTATTCTAATTTTCCTTTTTCTTCAGAATGTAAAAAGTCATCCATAAGTACGTGTTCATTAAGTATTTTATCTGGTAGCTGTTCAAAACCTATTTCTTCTCTGTCATTCATAATAAACATATATTCCACTATATTTTGAAGTTCTCTTACATTTCCTGGCCAGGAATATTTAACAAGTGCATCTTCTGCTTTTTTTGACATGATGACATTTTTATTATATTTACCGTTTAGATTTTTTATAAAGTAATTTATCATTTCTGTTATATCCTCTAATCTCTTTCTAAGTGGAGGTATGGTGATTGGGAACACATTCAATCTAAAATATAGATCTTCTCTAAAATCGCCATTTTCAATCTCTTCCAATAGGTTCCTATTGGTTGAAGCTATAATTCTTACATCTAACTTAATAGGCTTAGTGCCACCAACTCGATACACCTCCTGCTCCTGAATAACCCTTAATAGCTTAGATTGAACAGGCATCGTAAGTTCTCCAATCTCATCCAAGAGTATAGTCCCGGTATTGGCCAGCTCAAACATCCCGGCTTTACCTGAATTCGATGCACCAGTAAAGGATCCTGGCATATAGCCGAAGAGCTCTGATTCAAATAAATCTTTAGGTATGGCTGCACAGTTTACTCGTATAAAAGGCTTGTCCTTCCTATTGCTATTCTGATAAATGAAATTAGCCAGAACCTCTTTTCCAGTTCCAGATTCCCCAGTGATAAGTATCGTACTGTCAAATTTAGCTGCAGTAGAAGCTAGCTTTAAGGTCTCGTTCATAGTTTCACTTTTATAGATAAGTCCTTTGGCAGAGAAATGTACCTTTCTCAATAGCTCCAATTCTTGAGAGTATCTTTGCTTAATCAAGTTAACTTTTTCCAGTTCCTTTTTTAGATTTATTAAATCCTCAATATTTCTCGTATTACATATCACTCCTATCATTTCTTTTTCTGAATTATATATTGGAGCGGCTGTTGTAAGTGCGGTTCTACCAGATATGTATCTATGGATTAGGGATATGGACTGCTTTGTTTCTAACACTTTTAAAGATGCCGATTCATTAAAAGCATTTTCCTGTAAAAGTGTTTTTAAATTCTTTCCAAGAATTTCTAATCGCTTAAGACCAGATATTTCCTCATAAGCTGGATTTATATAGAGCGTATTTCCATCTATATCAGCTATAAATACACCATCTGAGGAAAATTCTAAGCCCCCAAATAGATAGTCTGATCTTTGATCCAATAAATCTTTTATAACTTCATTCGAATTCCTCAACGTATGCCCCTCCTAAAAGTAAAATAACGATAAAGGTATAATTTCTTTGTATTTCCAGTCATAAGCCATTTTTCGTAAATCTTGCCGACTATTAAAAGGTTTTAAAAAAAATTCTCACACAGCTTGTAAATTACTATTACTGTATCATAATAATCTGAATATATGAAGTATTACTACACTTAGAGCTAACCAGATATCACTTATAAAACAGCACAAAAATAGAGGCAGTATAAAACTGCCTCTTTCCTTTAATTTTCTATTTCATCAAATGGCTTTAGATAAACCGCTTCTTTCCACACTGCAGTTACTTCACCTTCGTTATCCGAATCAATTACAAAGGATCCATTGCTTGATCGATCGCTTACAGATAATTCGAGCGGGAATAAGTTATGCAAATTACCATTGCTTGTTTCAAAGCAAATTGTATCATTATCATTAATTGCAAAAAATCCTCTTACTCGATGCGGCTTACTTTTTAGCTCTCTTAACATGGCTAAACCACGCTTTGCACGTGTTGACTTTTCAAATTCTTTCAATCTCATTCGCTTGCAAGCCCCACGCTGTGTAATGATAACAATCGAAGGATTCGTTAAATCATTAAATACCTGTCCATTAATAATGAATTCATCATCTTTAAGCATCATTGCTTTAACTCCGGTAGCTCTTTGTCCAACTACTGAAATTTCGGATTCATGGTACCATAACCCATAACCTTTATTTGAAACAAGAAACACATCCATATTTCCATCCGTTTGGCAAACATTCACGACTTCATCATCGTTTTTCAGATTTAATGCGATAAGTGCCTTTGATTTGCGTTGTGCATCATATAGATTGAATTCGCTTCGCTTTACCATGCCGTTTCTTGTAAAGAACAGCAAATAGTTCATCGCATTTTTAAAGTCACGGACCGGAATACATTGAATGAGACGTTCATCTTTATCGAGCTGGGCAATGTTTGATACATGCTGACCAGTATCTTTCCAGCGAATATCTGGGAGCTCGTGAACTGGAATAACCAGATACTTTCCTTTATTCGTAAAGAGGAGCACTTTATCAGTCGTATTTACTTCTAGTAAACTAATCGGATAATCATGTTCCTTTAAGGCCATATCTTCACCATTTGAAGCACTGTATGACCGCAAACTTGTCCGTTTAATATATCCATCTTTTGTCACCGAAACGAGTACATCTTCACTCGCAACCGTTACCTCAATGTTGATTTTAAGCTCTTCAATTTCTGCTTCAATCAACGTACGACGCTCTTCAGAGAATGTCTTCTTAATTTGTTTCAAGTCTTTTTTGATTGTTTGAAGTAATTTCTTTTCACTGCTAAGAATAGCTTCTAACTGTTCAATTCTCTTTTGCAATTCAGCTGCTTCATTCTGGAGCTGTGTAATATCCGTGTTTGTAAGTCTATATAATTGCAGCGTTACAATTGCCTCTGCTTGCGCTTCTGTAAAACCGTAAGCATCCATGATTTGTTTCTTCGCATCGGATTTATCTTTTGAGGCACGGATTGTTGCAATTAATTCGTCTAAAATAGAGATTGCCTTTATTAAGCCCTCTACGATATGGGCGCGATCTTTTGCCTTTTTTAAATCAAATTTTGTTTGTCTTGTAACTACGTCCTTCTGATGTTCAATATATGCATCAAGCATTTGAGGCAATGACAATAGTTTTGGTGTTTTATCCTGGATTGCAACCATATTAAAGTGATAGGTCACTTGCAAATCGGTATTTTTATAAAAATAGTTCAAAATGCCTTCACTATCTGCATCTCTTTTCAGCTCAATAACGACACGCAATCCAGTACGATCCGTCTCATCCCTTACTTCTGCTATGCCTTCTACTTTTCGATCAATACGCAGCTCGTCCATCTTCTTGACCATACTGGCTTTATTAACCTCGTATGGTATGTCAGTAATGACAATTTGTTCTCGATTACCACGCACAGATTCGATCTCTGCTCTCCCACGAACAATAATTTTACCGCGACCAGTTTCATATGCTTTTCGGATACCATCAATACCTTGAATAATTCCTCCAGTTGGGAAATCAGGTCCCTTCATTACTTTCATCAATTCCTGAACAGATATTTCTGGTTTGTCCATTTTCATAATAACAGCATCAATTACCTCTGCTAAGTTATGTGGTGGGATATCCGTAGCATAACCTGCAGAGATGCCTGTCGAGCCATTTACGAGCAGATTGGGAAATTTCGCTGGTAAAACAACTGGTTCAGAGCTTGTTTCATCAAAGTTTGGAATGAATTCTACGGTTTCTTTGTCAATATCTCGCAATAGCTCAGAAGAGATACTGGATAATCTAGCTTCGGTATAACGCATCGCTGCTGGAGGATCGCCATCAATACTTCCGTTATTCCCATGCATTTCAATTAAAACATTTCTAACCTTCCAGTCCTGACTTAAACGAACCATTGCTTCGTAGACTGAAGAATCACCATGCGGATGATAATTACCAATAACGACACCTACCGTTTTGGCCGATTTTCGGAAATGCTTATCATGTGTATTCTTCTCTTCATGCATCGCATAAAGTATTCTTCGCTGCACTGGCTTTAACCCATCCCTTGCATCGGGTAAAGCCCGGTCTTGAATAATATATTTACTGTATCGTCCAAATCTGTCACCAATTACTTCTTCTAATGGAAGGTCTAAAAACTTTTCTGTTTGTGACAAATCAATCCCCCCTTACTTGTTTCCTTCTATATTCTTGTTTTGGGATCGTTTTATAAAGTGAAACTATATTCAGTGGTTGTTTCCCTTCCCCCACTTCCAAGTTTTTTACTTTTCTACGCTTAGCAGAGGAAGGTGTTAAACCCGTAAATACATGATAAATCCGATAAATTAATGCTCGGAATGTATCTTTTCATTTTCTAAAATATTGGTTTCCTCTTCCAAACCAAATTTAACATGTCCCTCTATCCATTTCCTTCTCGGCTCTACTTTATCCCCCATTAAGGTTGTTACACGACGCTCTGCTCTCGCAATATCTTCAATTGTTACCCGAATCAACGTTCGTGTTTCTGGATTCATTGTCGTTTCCCAAAGCTGGTCAGCGTTCATTTCACCAAGACCTTTATAACGTTGAATCGTGTATCCGTTTTTAAACGTTTTAACAGCCTTTTTCATTTCAGCCTCATCCCAAGCATAAACGATTTTTTCATTTTTGCCTTTACCCTTTGAGATTTTAAATAAAGGCGGTAGTGCGATAAATACTTTTCCCGCCTCTACAAGAGAACGCATATAACGATAAAAGAACGTTAGTAAAAGTACTTGAATATGGGCACCATCTGTATCTGCATCCGTCATAATAATGATTTTATCGTATTGTACATCTTCTAAGTCGAAGTCCCCTCCAACCCCTGCCCCAATAGTATGGATAATCGTGGAAATCTCTTCATTCTTAAACACGTCTTGCAGCTTAGCTTTTTCCGTATTAATTACTTTTCCGCGTAGAGGTAAGACAGCCTGAAATTTTCTATCCCTGCCTTGTTTAGCAGAACCACCAGCTGAATCACCTTCAACGAGGTAAAGTTCATTTCTTTGTGGATTTTTCGATTGAGCAGGGGTAAGCTTTCCGCTAAGTATCGTATCTTTTCTTTTCCGTTTTTTCCCTGACCTTGCATCTTCACGGGCTTTTCGAGCTGCTTCACGAGCTTCCTTCGCTTTAATTGCTTTCTTAACGAGCATGCCAGATACATCTGGATTCTCTTCTAAAAAGTAGTTTAGATTTTCAGATACGACTGCGTCAACAACAGATCGGGCTTCTACAGTTCCTAATTTATCTTTCGTCTGCCCTTCAAATTGGAGCTTGTCTTCAGGTACTCGAACAGAAATAATCGCAGTAAGTCCTTCACGTATATCTGTACCTTCCAGATTCTTATCCTTCTCTTTTAATAAACCAATTCTTTTTGCATACTCATTGAATGTTCTCGTAATGGCACTTCTTGCCCCTGATTCATGTGTTCCTCCGTCTCTTGTACGAACATGGTTAACGAATGAAAGCATACTCTCTGCATAACCATCATTAAATTGGAATGCAAACTCGACCTCCAGCCCATGCTGTTCTCCTTCAAAAGAAACAACTGGGTGTAATGTATCTTTCTCTTCATTTACATAATCAACAAATGAAACGATACCGTCTGGAAACTCATATAGTTCCTTTTCATCATTTCGTTCGTCAATAAGTTCTATTTTTAATCCTTTTAGTAAAAATGCAGATTCACGAAGACGTTCAGAAATAGTTTCAAAATCATAATCCGTCGTCGTGAAAATCGTCGGATCCGGCTTAAAATGAATAGTAGTTCCTTTTTTCCTTGTCGCACCTCTTTTTTCAAGTGAGCTTACTGGTTTTCCGCCATCTTCAAAACGCTGGAAATATATAAACCCGTCTCGATGTATCGTTACGTCCAACCATTCCGATAATGCGTTTACTACAGAAGATCCTACTCCGTGTAGACCACCACTCGTTTTATAACCGCCTTGTCCAAATTTACCACCTGCATGTAGCACTGTAAAAATTACCTCAGTTGTCGGTTTGCCTGTGCTGTGCATTCCTGTTGGTATACCACGTCCACTATCATGGACAGAAATACTATTATCTTTATGTATCGTTACTTTTATTTCATTTCCGTAGCCTGCTAAAGCTTCATCAACGGCATTATCCACAATCTCAAAAACAAGATGATGCAGTCCACGGCTATCTGTACTTCCTATATACATTCCAGGTCGTTTTCTAACAGCGTCCAGACCTTCAAGAACTTGGATGGAATCATCCGAATATTGGAATTCATTGTTCAATCAATCCACTACTCCTTTCAAAAACAAAAACAATCTACTTTCTTTATAATAGAACAATTGTTCGTGATTGTAAATTAATCATTTTTCTGTAAGACACCTTCTATTCAATCATCATATCGCAGAATATGCTAATAAGTATACTACAATTGCCATTTTAATGCATAAAACAGTCTAAAAACGTTCTTTACGAGCTATATACTCCCTTCGTATATTTACATAGTGTGAAATTATAAACATACTACATCGGGAGAAAAATTTAACTTTCCACTTTCTTACTTGCTTTGTTTTTTAGCTTAAATCGCATTTGAAAGTAACTCCGAACCAGTGTCAATTATGGATTAAGCGTATACCCGCTCCGGAAATACACTTCGCGCACCTTAGGAGGCTCACCGATACCCTTCCTCCCGCAGGAGTCTACGTATATTTCCTGCGCTAGTATTGGTTCACTATAAATAACATGGTCTAAAAAATAGAAACAATACTGTATTCTAACCAGTCCGGGTGAGCGGAGGGCGGTGACTCCTCGAAAATAAAAACCAATTTTCTTCGTGCGATGTAAATGCTGACGAAGCATTCCTTGTTCTGTGGGAACAGCACGTGTCTGAAGACTCACAGGAAGTGGTTTTCTTCCGGAGAGGCTGAAGCCGTGCCCACGGAAAGCATCCGCCCGAAGCGATCCCGGACGGCGGGGCTTACTCAAACCTTGGCAATTAGTTCGAAGTTTATATTTATTCTATAAAGACAACACGTTTAACTTTAAAATTACTTTGAATTTATTTATGGTTACAAGGCAATGTTTAATTGCCAATAAAAAGGATGACATAAGTTCGTCATCCTTTTCAAGCATTTTTTTAATTTTTGATCATTATTTTTTAACCAGCACGGCATGAACAACCTTAATGCAGAGATCCATAATTACGGTAAAATCTCTTTCTTTCAGGTAATGATAGGCATCTTCATTGACAATTCCTTGCTGAGCCCAGAAGATACGGCAGTCGGTTTCAGCTGCTTCTTTTGCAATTTCAGGTAAATACTCTGGTCTTCTAAAAATGTTTATAATATCAATTTTGTCTGGAATAGCCGTTAGGGTAGGATAAGCTTTCTCACCAAGCACTTCATCCACTGTCGGATTAACAGGAATAATTCGATAGCCTACCTCCTGCATAATTTTTGCGATTTGGTAAGCTGTTTTATCTTGATTATTAGATAGACCAACTACTGCTATTGTTTTTGCTGATTCTAAAATCTCTTTTAACTCATCATTTGTAGGATTTTCCCAAGCCATCTGAACACCCCCCTTAATTTGTTATCAAACCTTCACGCAGTAAATAATCTCTTGCAACTCTTTCTGGTGATTCATCTTCATAATCCACTTGATAATTCATTTCTCGCATTTCACTATCCGTTATTTTACCACCTAGCTGGTTTAAAATATCCCGAAGCTCTGGGTGTTCCTCTAATGTGTCCTCACGTAATAAAGGGGCACCCTGATATGGCGGGAATAGATCCTCTGGATCGGATAATGTTACTAAATCTAATTCTACCATATAACTATCTGTAGCATAAGCATCTATGATGTCAACCTCGCCATTTGACAACGCAGATTCTCTTATACCTGGTTCCATTGTTTTTACGTCTGCAATTTGAAGATTATATAAATCTTGCATCCCTACATATCCATCATAGCGATCATTAAACTCCAATGTAAAACCGGCCGTAATTTCATTCTCGATTTGTTTTAAATCACCTATTTCTTCAAGATCGTATCTTTCCGCCAATTCTTTTGTCGTTGCTACGGTGTACGTATTATTATATTCCATTGGCATCAGCATTTCCATGCCAAATTCCTCTTTCATTCCTTGTTTTGCCTGCTCATATACTTCCTTAGCATCAGTGCTTACCGCTTGGCCTTCTAAGTGTGTTACGATAGCAGTTCCAGTAAATTCTGGAAATATATCGATGCTTCCCTCTTGCAATGCACTAAAAACAAATGCAGTTTTACCTAGATTTGGCTCCAGTCCTACTTCGAGATCTGTCTCTTCTTCAATTAACAATTTATACATATTCATTAGTATAGCTGGTTCAGATCCCAATTTTCCACCAATAACAAGATCAGCCTGTTTTGTCCCATTAAAAATAAGTGGTGCTACAACAATAAGAACAACGAGTACAAGCATGGCAATAAATGATTTTAAGCCTGCTTTTTTTGAAAAACGCTCAAAAATGCGTAATATCATATCTAAAACAATTGCAAGTAATGCTGCAGGTATCGCTCCTAGTAATATTAGATGAATATCTGCTCCACGATCTAGTCCTAGTAAAATAATTTCACCTAATCCACCCGCACCAATTAAAGCAGCAATTGTAGTTGTACCAACGATCAATACCATGGACGTTCGAATCCCAGCCATAATTACTGGCATGGCAATTGGCAGTTCAATTTTGGTTAAGCGCCGAAATGAATTCATTCCCATTCCCGTAGCAGCTTCTTTTAAAGCAGGGTTTACTTCTTTAATGCCGGTATATGTATTTCTTAAAATAGGTAATAAAGCATAAAGAATCAAAGCGATAATTGCAGGTGTCGTTCCGATTCCAAAGAACGGAATAAGAAAGGCGAGAACAGCAAGACTCGGGATTGTTTGTAAAACAGCTGAAACACCAATTACTGGCTCCGCCGCTTTCGGATACCTTGTCAATAGCAATCCTAGCGGAACAGCGATAACGATCGCTATAATTAGCGAAATCAGCGAAATCTGCAAATGTTCTATAATCGTCTGCCAAAGCATATCTTGTCGTTGCTCGAAAACAGCAATAAAATTACTCATAATGGGACACCCCATTTTCTATATCCGTTTTGCTTTTCAGGAATGCTACAATTTGTGGATATGTTAAAATACCGGTAACCTCTTGCTTATCCAAAACAGGAAATAGTGCCTGATCACTTTCCTCAAGCAGCTCAACAGCTTCAAACAAAGGCATATGATGTTGAATTGTCTTCCCATGGAACACACTGCCATTTTGAACCATATCTACATAATCACTGTGTTCATCAACAACAATATATGTTCCCTGGCTTGGAAAAGTCTGTGATTCATAAATAGACTTCGTTATAATTGCATCCATCTGATGATTCGCTATACTACCAACTTCGGTCTGCCATGGTGATTTTTTATTTCCAAGAAAATCTTTAACAAAATCATTGGCAGGATTCATAATTAATTGCTCCGCTTGATCAACCTGGACCATCCTTCCATCCCTCATTAGACAAATTCGATCCCCTAGCTTAAGTGCTTCATCCATATCATGAGTTACAAATACAATTGTTTTCTTAATTTCCTTCTGCAATTTCTGAATATCATTCTGCAGCTGTTCTCTGCTGATCGGGTCAAGTGCACTAAATGGTTCGTCCATTAATATAATATCCGGATCGGCAGCGAGTGCACGAATGACACCAATCCGTTGTTGTTGTCCTCCAGAAAGTTCTCCGGGCATACGATTTTGAAATGTAGATGGATCCAAACCAACCATATCGAGGAGGTCATGGCTTCGTTTTACAATTTCTTGCTTTTTCCATTTCTTCATTTCAGGGACAACTGCAATATTTTCAGCAATTGACATATGGGGAAATAATGCAATTTGTTGAAGAACATACCCAATATTCCATCTTAATTCATGTATATTATAATCTGTGATAGCTTTTCCATTTATGTATATCGATCCTGATGTTGGATCAATGAGTCGATTAATCATTTTCATTGTAGTGGTTTTTCCGCATCCACTAGGTCCGATTAATGTCAGTAGCTCTCCCTCTTTAATTTCTAACGAAAAATCTTTAATCGCCTCCGTTCCATCCGGATAGATTTTATGTACATTTTTAAATTCGATCATGGCTTTGCTCCTTATTATTTAAAGTCTACCTTAAGGGTAATACCCTCTTTTCCTTTTTATAAACATTTTAATTTATGAGCAATTATCATATAATAGTTCATATTTTAGGTTCTTTATCTTTACCGTTCATGCTAAAATAAACGATAGTACCTCACACTTAAAATTTAAAACATTTAATTTAACAATGAAAGTAGGAAAAATTATGGAATATATCGTATTTGCTATTATCGCATATTTATTAGGTTCCATACCATCAGCACTGCTTGTTGGTAAAATTGGTTATAAAATAGATATTCGGGAGCATGGAAGCGGTAACCTCGGAGCTACCAATACATTTCGTGTCCTAGGTATAAAAGCTGGGATTATTGTAACCTTAGCAGATATTTTAAAAGGAACAGCAGCGACACTAGTACCACTGCTCTTTGACGTGGAGATTTATCAACTAGCAATCGGTATTTTTGCAGTTATTGGACATATGTACCCTTTGTTTGCACGGTTTAAAGGCGGAAAAGCTGTTGCAACTTCTGGGGGCATCATTTTAGGTTTATACCCATTACTGTTTCTAATTATGATTTTAACCTTTATCACATCTTTATACCTAACGAAGTATGTTTCATTATCATCGATGGTAACTGGCGTAATTAGTGTGTTTGTATCTATTTTCTTTAAGGATGTTGGTTTGATAATTGTTGTGGGATTACTAACAGCATTTGTTATTTATCGACATATAGAAAATATCAAAAGAATTCGGAATGGAACGGAACCAAAAATTAAATGGATGTAACATCTTTTATTCATTGCAATCCTATAAATTGAATAATAAATATGCATTCAGTATACTTATCAATATGAGAACTTGAAAGGGGACTATCACCTTGCAACAAACTAAAATAATCCCGCAAAAACAATTACCGACGAAAGAACAACGTCATAAAATATTTGGTTCTGTCCAACCAGCAGAGAAAACAAAACCGGTCGAGAAAAGTAAAATGGCAGACATGCAAAACACAAAGAAAGACTTTTTGTTTAACCTGAATGAAGTTGGGATTTCAAATGTAAAATATCCAATTACAATTGAAAGTAATATGAACCCTGGCTTTCAAACAAGTATAGGAACATTCAAATTTTCATCCAGTCTAGCTAATACTAGTAAAGGCACGAACATGAGCAGATTTATGGAACAGTTAAATCATTACCACGAGCAAGGGTTCAATATCACATTATCTAATTTAAAACTATTTGCAAAAGAATTGGCAGAACGTCTTGAGCAAAAGGATGCGACCATTGAAGTTGACTTCCCTTGGTTTTACGAACGAAAAGGACCAAGTTCCAATCTTGCCGGACTCAATCATGCAAATGCTTCAATTCGCGTTACATACAACCAGGCAAATGAAACATCAGTGAATGTAGGTTTATCGGCTATGATTACAACATTATGCCCATGCTCAAAAGAGATTAGTGAGTATAGCGCGCATAATCAGCGTGGTGAAGTGGCTATAGACATCACCCTTGTAGATGATTTTGATGAAAACAAAATAGATTGGAAGGAAGCTCTATTACAAGCAGCGGAAAGTAATGCAAGTGCAAAAATTCATCCTGTTCTTAAGCGGCCAGATGAGAAGGTGGTAACAGAGCAAGCATATGAAAATCCCCGATTTGTTGAGGATATGGTGCGTTTGGTTGCAGCTGATCTATATGAAATGCCTTTTGTAACAAAATTTAATGTATCCTGCAGAAATGAAGAATCTATTCATTTACACGATGCTATTGCTTCGATAACCTTTGATAAGCAAAACGTTGAAATTGAGTAACAAGCGATGAAATATCTATTTATCGGGCTCATAAAATTTTACAGAGCTGCGATTAGTCCCTTTACTCCTTCAACTTGTAGATTCTACCCTACATGTTCTGAATATGGACTTGAAGCATTTAAGCGTTTTGGTGCAATCAAAGGGGCGTATTTAACGATAAAAAGAATTAGCAAATGTCATCCATTTCACCCTGGTGGCGTTGACTATGTACCGGAGAAAAAGGACAAGCAAAACAAATAGTATATACTAACAAAGGGAGTTGTCTTTATTGAATCTAAAAATCAGCAAGGAAGCCGCAAAATGGTATAAAGAAGAATTGGATATTGAAGACAAAGCTCAATTGCGTTTTTTCGTTCGATATGGAGGAGTCGGTGGTAAGATTCCAGGATTTTCTCTTGGTCTCAAATTAGATAAACCCCAAGCAATTTATGCATCCACAGAAGTAGATAATATTACATTTTTTATAGAGGATGCGGATGCATGGTATTTTGAAAATAGTGATTTAGAAGTTAGTCTAGATGATAAACGTAACGAACCGATTATGGAGTATGTTTAATTCATAATTAAAAAGGCGATGTTTAACGTAGACCAGCGTTGAACATCGCCTTAAATTTTATTTTAACTTAAAAATTATGTAACCAGCCGGGTCATAATTTAAATCGATCAATTTGTTCCCATTGATTTTCTCTTTGCAATATTTCACGTTGGCGCTCACCAAACAAATCAAAATGTGGGTATATATCATCCTGATGAATCCAATCCTTTTGAAGTCCGTAATTTTTCCCCCAAGCTATCAGCTTGTCCAAATCATTACACCCTACTTTTGTCACCGTATTACAGCCAGGAAAACGTTCATCAATCCAATAATGTGTTAGAAAATCAATGTTGCCATTTGTCACATTTTCCTTCCAAGCAAGTAATTCACTTCTTTTAATTCCAAATGCCATTATTTTTCACCCTTAATTTGCTCCGAATAAGCTTGGTGCCATTCTGGAAATGCCCTTCTTAAAGACATTGGCCGAAATGTATCCTTCTTCACAACTGCATGCTTTGTATACCCACATACAGCAATGTCACCGGCAGAATCAAGAATATGATAACCATATACTGTTCGAAGTCCATCATATTCTTCCAACCATGTTTCTACATATGCATCCTCACCATATCGTATAGGTTTCTTAAATGTAATTTGCGCGTCGAGTACTGGGGACACGGCGTTATCCTTTTCCATTGCTGCGTAGCTAAGACCGAGTGCCTCAATATATTTGGTTCTACCTATTTCAAACCAAACTAAATAATTCGCGTGGTAGACAACCCCCATTTGATCTGTCTCTTGATACCTTACTTCTAATGGTGTACGTACTTTCTTCATTTTATTTCACTTCCTCTTAATTTTGTCACTTTCTTAATCGTATCACAAAACATAGAAAAAGTGATTGGTGATGATTTAAAAATAAAACAGCCTCAAACACTGATAGTCTGAGGCTGCATTATCCCATTATTGCTGGGATTCATCCTTTATTTCTTCACGGAAACCTTCAATTGCTTCTTCTCTGCGCTTATTCTTCGCAATAATTTGTTCCTTCTCTTCACCAGAACTGAATTGCATTGTTTCATGTGCCTCTTCTACATTCTCAATCGTATCTTGCACCATGTTTTGCAGTTTTTCTACATTATCACTGCGATCATCAGGTTTTGGCTGATGATTATGTTTATCTGTCATGCTGATTCTCCTTTCTTAAATAGATAGGCTTATTCTTTCAATAAAGCAAGATCCTATACACAAAAATGCTACTTCCTTTCCCTTATGGAAGTAGCACTTTTTTAATTTTCATTTACTCTTTTTACAGTTTGATGCATTCTCATGTCCAAATTATCCTCAATTTGCTCCATAAGTTTTCTGTCTTCTAAAATCTGTTTTCGATTTTCCGCAACAAGTTCATCGAAACGCTGCTTCTTTTTAAGTGAAATGGTAATCCACCCCTTTTTATACACGTTCTACTAGGAAGTATTACCATTTCTACAAATTTTATAATTAGTTAAATTAATTTAACGTATCAATCATCTCTGTCATATAATCATATTCCAAAGGTCCAGCTACGCGTGGCTGTTGAACAACCCCATCGGTTCCTATAAAATAAGTTGTAGGAACAACAAAAACACCATACTCTTTTGCAATATCTCCATCGCGATCAAGCGGTATTGGATATGTAAATCCAAACTCATCAATAAAATCATGGACAGCTTTTTCACTTGTATCTTTATCAGTTAAGTTAACAGCAACTACAATAACTTCGTCTTGATTCTCCTCATAATATTGCTGCATTCCAGGCATTTCTTCTCGGCATGGAGGACACCACGTCGCCCAAAAATTCAATATTACCTTTTTCCCTCGCAACTCCGATAATTTAAAACGATCTCCATCTAATGTTTCGAGTTCAAAATCTGGTGCCAGCTTACCTTGCTCTATACCAACACTTTCCACAGGAGCGATAGCACCGCCTTTAACATTTGTATCACCCGTAACATCATATAGATACTTCTCAGTTTCATTCGATTTACTTTCATTTCGGTGATCAATAAGATTACCAATAACGATACCAATTAACACTAACAGCATCGTCAGCCCAAATATTTTCTTAAACAAGTTGCTTATCCCCCTCTATTACACCCATAGTTAAACAAGACACACTCCTCAATCGTATGTATTTATTAATGTTTTGTAAAGGTAATTAGGTTATTGTTCTTAAAAAATTCATGAATGATAAGCATTTGAAAGAAACAGCTTAATCTGTGGAATAATCGCCGTCCGGGATCGATCCTCCGGGCGGATGCTTTCCGTGGGCACGGCTTCAGCCTCTCCGGAAGAAAACCACTTCCTGCGAGTCTTCAGACACGTGCTGTCCCCACAGGACAAGGAATGCTTCGTCAGCATTTACATCGCACGAATTATTTTCGGGGAGTCACCACCCTTCACTCACCCGGACTGGTTAGAACGACATTTTATTTTGATAAACCATGTTAATATTAGCCAGTGAACCAGTACTAACGGTGGAAACACACGAAGACTCCCGCGGGAAACGTGGTCAGATTGAGACTTCACAGAACGATAGTTCAAGAAGACGCACGGGTCACCCTAAGGTGCGCATAGTGTGTTTCCGAAGCGGGTATACGCACAATCTCTCAATGCACATTAGTTCGAAGTCTATATTTTATTTGAAATAAAAAATTGCTCTGCCATAGTTAGCAGAGCAATTTTTGATAGTTAATATTTTGATAAGTTATGCTTTTACTTTATCACGTAATACCATTTGTAAAATACCGCCATGACGATAATAGTCAATTTCAACATCACTATCAAAGCGTGCAACGGCATTAAATTCTGTTACTTTGCCAGTTTCATCTGTTGCAGTAACTTTCACTAAGTCATGCGGGCGAACATTTTCATCTATTACTACGTTAAATGTTTCTTTACCTGTTAAGCCAAGTTTTGCGGCATTTTTTCCTTTTTCAAACTGTAATGGCAGCACACCCATCATTACGAGGTTTGAACGGTGAATTCGCTCAAAGCTTTCAGCGATAACTGTTTTAATTCCTAGTAAGTTTGTTCCTTTTGCTGCCCAGTCACGGGAAGATCCCATTCCGTAATCCTTACCACCCATAACAACAAGTCCAGTTCCATCTTGCTGATATTTCATTGCAGCATCATAAATTGGCATTACTTCTCCTGTTGGCCAGTAAGTTGTATAACCGCCTTCTGTGCCTGGAGCTAGTAAGTTACGGATACGGATATTCGCAAAAGTACCACGCATCATAATTTCATGGTTTCCACGACGAGAACCATAGGAGTTAAAGTTTCTAGGTGATACACCTTTTTCTTGTAAATACTTACCTGCAGGCATATCTTTAGCAATTGCTCCTGCTGGTGAGATATGGTCAGTTGTTACAGAATCGCCAAACAAGCCGATTGCACGTAAATCTGATAATGGCTCAACCGTACCAGCATCTTTCGCTAAACCTTCAAAGAATGGCGGGTTTTGGATATAGGTTGATTCATTGTCCCACTCAAATAATGGCTCATCTGTTGTGTTAATTTCATTCCATTTTTCATTAGAAGAGAACACATCTTCATATTCTTTTCGGAAAATTTCAGGTGTAACAACACTTTGAACCTCATCTTTAATTTCCTGCATTGTTGGCCAAATATCATTCATGTATACTAGATTTCCGTCTTTATCTTTGCCAAGTGGCTCTTTTGTTAGATCAATATCCACTGTTCCAGCCAATGCATATGCAACTACTAATGGCGGAGAAGCTAAATAGTTAGCTTTAACTAATGGATGGATACGTCCTTCAAAGTTACGGTTACCAGATAAGACAGAAGAAGCAACTAAATCACTATCTATAATAGCTTTTTCAATTTCTTCACGTAATGGACCAGAGTTTCCGATACAAGTCGTACATCCATAACCAACAAGGTTAAAGCCTAATTGATCCAAATACGTTTGCAACCCGGCATCCTCTAAATAACGAGTAACGACTTTAGAGCCTGGAGCCAGTGAGGTTTTTACATATTCCGGCACTTTTAGCCCTTTTTCGACAGCTTTTTTCGCCACTAATCCAGCCCCGAGCATAACATATGGATTCGATGTATTCGTACAAGATGTAATAGCTGCGATTGCAAGCGCTCCAGTATTCATTGTAGAAGTAGCTCCATTTGGATGCTGTACAATAACTTCTTTATCGAACTCGGATTTACTTAAGCCAAAACCTTGGTTTCCTTCAGGGGCAGTAATTGCTTTATTAAATTCCTTTTTCATATTCGATAAGGAAATTAAATCCTGCGGGCGTTTCGGCCCTGATAGATTTGGTTCTAATTCGGAAAGATTAATTTCAACTACTTTTGTATATTCTGGATCTGCTTGATCCGGTGTATACCAGAGATTATTTTCTTTACAGTATGTTTCAACTAAACTAATTTGTTCTTCACTGCGTCCTGTCAAGCGGAGGTAATTTAATGATTCTTCATCAACTGGGAAGAAACCGCAAGTTGCACCGTATTCTGGTGCCATATTAGAAATAGTTGCACGATCTGCAAGCGGCATATCTTGTAATCCCGGTCCAAAGTATTCTACGAATTTCCCTACCACATTTTGTTCGCGAAGCACCTGTGTTACTTTAAGCGCTAAGTCAGTAGCCGTTGTTCCATTTGGAAAGCTTCCTGTAAATTTAACCCCAATAACTTCTGGTGCCGGGAAATAAGATGGCTGTCCAAGCATTCCTGCCTCAGCTTCAATACCACCAACGCCCCAACCAAGAACACCTAAACCATTGATCATCGTTGTATGGGAGTCTGTACCTACCAATGTATCTGGAAATGCATCGAATTCACCGGCATCATTTTTTATACCGTGAACAACATTTGCAATATACTCTAAGTTAACTTGGTGAACGATACCTGTTGCAGGCGGAACAGCACGATAGTTATCAAATGCTTTTTGTGCCCAATTTAAAAATTCATAACGCTCTGCATTACGCTCGAATTCTAAGTCCATATTTGCTTGCAGTGCATTTGCAGTTCCATATTGATCAACTTGTACAGAGTGGTCAATTACTAAGTCAACTGGAACCTCTGGGTTGATTTTGTCTGGCTCCCCGCCAAGGTCAACCATTGCTTTGCGTAGGGAAGCAAGATCAACAACTGCAGGCACCCCAGTGAAATCTTGCAAAATAACACGAGATGGCTTAAAAGGGACATCGAACCCTTCTCCATCCTTCGTTCCCCATTTTGCAAGTGCTTCAACATGTTCATTTTTAATTTGATGACCGTCATGCTGACGTAATAAAGATTCTAATAGTACACGGATTGAAAACGGCAAACGCCCCACTTTACCGATTCCGGCTTCTTCCAAACTTTTTAGACGATAGTAATTATACGTCTTTCCTTTGGATTCAAATTTGTTTTTAGCATTAAACACATTTTGGTTCGTCATTTTGTTACCCCTTTCATTCACTGCTTTTGTTCCTCACCTTGATGCAATTACAAGGTGTGACAAAATTCCTACGGTTTCAAAAAACTCACAAGTTTAATAATAAATTAGACCTTACATACTTATAATATAGGAATCTACCAGATAAAACAAATAATTGTTCTAATCTGGGCTATACCAATAAATTATGTAAACTGATAACTTTTTCTTATATAAAGATATGTGAAATTCCGTTGTAAGTTATCATTGAAATTAATCACTCATTTGCATCCGTGAAAATCAGCTGAAATGTACTTCCTTTCGTCGGATTTTGCTTTATTTCCAAATGAGCATGATGCGCCTCAAGAATTTGCTTTGTAATTAGCAATCCCAACCCTGTACCACTTTGCTTCGTCGTAAAAAACGGCTCTCCAAGTTTGTGAAGAATATCCGTTGCAATGCCGCACCCCTCGTCTTTGACTGAAATAATAATTTTACCATCAACTTGTTCCGTTGAAAGTATAATTTTTCCTGAGGCATCCATTGCCTCGATTGCATTCTTCACTAAGTTAATTAAAACCTGTTTAATTTGGGAACGGTCACAGATAATTTCCTCTTCTACTGGACGCTCAATTAGAATTTCGATATTATTTTGAGATGCTTGCGGAAGTAATAAGGTGGCAATGTCTTCTAGCATGCTTCTAACTGGTTCAAGTTTCTTATTATCCGTTAACGGCTTCGATATGTATAATAGCTCTGATGTAATAGCTTCGATTTTTTCAATCTCATCGATCATAATTGAAAAATATTCCTCTTTTCGATCAACCCCTGCCTGCATTAACTGTAAAAACCCTTTTAGAGAAGTTAATGGGTTCCGAATTTCATGAGCGATTCCTGCAGCTAATTGGCCTGCAACCGTCATTTTTTCAGATCGAACCATCATTTCTTCCGTTTCTTTTTTGTGTGTAATATCCTTTAAATAAACGAGATAATGAATCGGCCTCATACCACCATCTGTCCAACCCTCAACAACACATTCCAATAAAACACGGTTCCCATCGTTATTAAGAACGTTCAGAACGAAATTTTTCCTGTCATTTTTTTGAGCATTTATTTGTTCACGGATGTAAAATACTACATTATCAGGAATTTTTTCTGTCCAAACTGTCCCCAGCAGATCATGCACCCTATAGCTTAGGATCGTCTCGACTGCTTTTGTTGCATAAACAATTTTTCCATTTTCATCGATTAATAAAAAGGCATCACTACTATTTTCTTCAATCCAATTTTGTACGGATAGGGGTAATGCAGCAACTCCACTGGTAGCTCCTGTGCTTTTAAAAAACGCTGATATATTCTCTCCATTGTTATTATTAATTTCCATAACTGCTCCCCTTTCTATTAAATCACATCTTTATAATATAGATATGATAATAACTTTTAGAGTATGATACTTGTTTATCTTTTTTACTCCCATTATAATAGATAGAAATAGATACCATTTGAATGATTAATCAATGTCATTTTACTACAAGTATAGCAAAAAATAAATTAATTATTACAATTGTAGCTAATATTCGTAACTATTACGTTTCGCACATTAAAAAGTTAGGTGAATTGCATGTCAGTAATTATAGTAATATGGGGGTTTTTCTTAATAACTTTAATGGCAATTGGCGGATTTTTTATGTTCCGGAAATTTTTAAAGCGATTGCCAAAAGATGACGGAAAATCAATCATGGATTGGGAAGAATATTATATGGAAAAAACACGGCATATGTGGAAGGATGAAGAAAAACAATTACTTGAAGAATTAGTATCACCCGTTCCAGAACTGTTCAGAGATGTGGCAAGGCACAAAATTGCGAGTAAGATTGGCGAAATATCTTTAAAAAAGGAACTGGATTCGATTACACAATCTACATTAATCGAGGGATACATAATTGCAACACCAAAGCGCGATCATAAATTTCTAATTAAAAAATTACATCAAAAGCAAATCGATATCACTCCATACGAGCATCTGTTCGAGGCATCTATTGATAATTATGCTGTAGACTGGAAAGAAAAATATAAGTAAACTATAGCTTCTGATTGAAGTTCCACTATAAAAATAAATGCGCTTACCCATTGGGTAGCGCATTTTTTCTAAGTTGCAAAAATCGATAGAGCATGGATACTCTCCAGGTAACAATCATTCCGAATGCGAGAATAAAGAACATTCCACTTGTTTCCCCGT
This sequence comes from Oceanobacillus sp. FSL K6-2867, assembly GCF_037963145.1. Classification (NCBI taxonomy): domain Bacteria; kingdom Bacillati; phylum Bacillota; class Bacilli; order Caryophanales; family Bacillaceae; genus Oceanobacillus; species Oceanobacillus sp. FSL K6-2867. Next base: position 4,135,440 of record NZ_CP150144.1, on the reverse strand, counting down.
AAGAAATCGTACTTCCAATAATTAATTTAATAACGATTCTTACAACTAAAAGTCCAAATAAAATAAACGGAAATGCCCGTGATGGCACGAGAAAAATTTCTTGATCACGAACTTCAAATTTTGAAGATTTTATAAGTAAGACAGAAAAGATCATACCAACAAAGAAAGCTTCCATTACTTGAACCCAAGCAATATGAAAAACCGGAAAAATGAACATCAATGCTCCGGTACTCATAAATAACGGTGGCAAGATAATTTTCTTTATGGAAGCAGGCTTCTTTGCTGCATTTAATCGTACAAATATCATTCCGATAGCCATACCTGCTGCTACAATTGTACTCGCAACCACCCAAAACATGTCAATCACTCTTTCATACGAATGAATCTGTTCAGATTCACCTTAATTCGCAGTTTAATAACCACCTGAGAGTCTATTCGGCTCATAAAGGATATTAAACAAGCTTTCTTTTTTAGTTATCATTATTATAGTAATATATGCAATTAGAAAAATCCATTAAAATCCGGAAAAGCCAAACCATCCTGCTAAAAAGGCTGTAAGCTTAGTCATCCAATCAAAAAAGAGCGCAATTCCCATTAGTATCATAATCCAGCCACCAATCATCACAAAACGGCTGCTATGCTTTTTAATCCATTTTATTTTGCCAATAAACAGCGACAGCAGAATAAAAGGGATCGAGAACCCAAGAATGTAACTAATCATCATAACCATGCCAATTTGCGGATTCGTTGCAGCTAACGATAATACAATAAGCAAAATAGGTCCTACACACGGTGTCCACCCAAGTGAAAAAGCCATTCCAATAATAACAGATCCCAAAAAACCTGCCGGGCGATTTTTAAAATTGATTTTCCTGTCCTTCATAAGGAATTCAAAATTCAGAACACCTACAAGAACAAGACCGAAGAATATAATAACAATGGCTCCTATTTGTCTAATAAGATCTTGGTACATCATAAGAAACTCTGAAATAAAGGTAGTTGTAAACCCAATCATAATAAATATGCTTGAAAAACCAATGAGAAAACAAATCGTATGTATTAGTGCTTTCTTGTTCATTTTTTTATTCTCATCATTTATTTCACTTACACTCATACCCGTTATATATGAAAGAAATACCGGATAAAGCGGTAACACACAAGGTGAAATAAAAGATAGAAAGCCCGCCCCGAATGCGAGGAAAATATTTATTTCTGACATCATAATCCTCCTATCATTTCCAGTTTCTATTCTAACAGAAAACGTTATAATTTAAAGCATCTGATTTTGACAAATAGCGTACATCTCGTTGATATGTTTTTGGTTACTCAAGATAATCGTTATCTTGTCCTTTATCATATTATATTAATTTTCTGGTTTAAATTATGATGCCAAACTAAAAAAACCACTTTGCTACTTAACGGTGTAAGTGAAAAGTGGTTCCGCAAAAAACGAATCAAAAAATTTATAAGTTCAGCGAGAATAATGAATCAATATATAATGTAACCCTATGTATTAATGGGGTTACTTATCACTTTGATTGTTCATTGCACGCATCATTTGATTAATTTTCTTTTGCGATGGTTTTTGGCCCATTTGCATCAAGTCCTTGATACATAAGGGTTTACTACCTATCGAAACGCCCAATTACCTGTTGAGAAAAATATACCACAATAAGCTGATTATGTCCAACTTTATTGATAAAGTGGTTTATTTTCCTTCATTATAATAGTTTATATCATAATAACGCATTAACCCATTCAGAAAAAGCAATAAGACCATCTTTAACCATTGGATACATGGCACCAATTGATGCCAACCACAAATGTATATTTTGATTATCTCCTTGTTTTCCTTTTGAAACTTCCTGCATTACCTCAATAAATTCCTGTTGTTGTTTCTCATTCATTTTTTGAACTTCTGAACTGATATCTGGTAACTCACCATGCTTTTCTTTAAATTCCTTTACCGAGTCGGCAATAGTCTCCTCGGTTTCAGCAATAACTTCTTCACCTTCATATTGTTCGTCTGCTATGTAATATTGCTCCGGCATTTCAGCAACCTTGAGTCCAGTATCAAATGTTCGAGTGTTAACCATATTTCTAAGTGTCTCATAGGGTCTTAAAGCTTCATAAGCTCGTTGTTGTATTGAAGTAATGTTACTTATATTAGTGGAATTAAGTACCTCTATCGACTTTTGAAACTCTCTCATTTTAGTTAAATAAGGACTGATAGGGGATGTTTTAACCTTATTTAAAGTAGCCACTTTCCTTTTAATTTCTTCTTGTCTTGCTAATGCCTTCCTAAGTGGGTAATTTGGAACTGTCAATTTTCTAATTGTTCCTTGCATTTCTTTTATTCTTTTTAAAGGGTCATTATTATAGTAGTCGGTCATTCATTTCACTCCTAATACATTATCTCATTTTCAAATACTGCCTTTATAGATAATCCCCTAGTTATTTCTTTTGTTGTTACTATATCTTTATCATTGAAATCATCATAATCAATGTGCTTATATTTTCCACCAGTAAATTCCGTTTCAGTTTTTAACAGCTTATTATGAATTAGTTCATACTTTAATGCCTTATTGCTATCTCTTTTTACATACCCTACATGATACTTACTATCGTTATAATCCAACAAATAAACTTTTATTGCATCTTTATCATATTTGTTTTGTTCCTCTAAAATAAATTTAACCTTGTTGTAAATATATTGGTCTTCAAATTCACCAATATTGTCAAAATAGTCATCAATAATTTCTTTATTGGTTAATCCATCAAATGATTCTAATTCATGCTCACGTTTATACTGATTGGCAATTTTTTTTAAGATAGCCTGTATATCTTTTCCATCTTCATTTACTTTTGTAACACCTGAAACTTTAAAACTAATCTCTCTATTTACCTTAGGTTTTATTGGCTTTTCTATTCTAGTTGTTGCACTCATTTGTGTTTTAGCTACTTCAAATGCCTCACTCTTGCTTATCCCTTTTGTTTGTACCTGTTCCTTTGCGTATTCCTTATTCTTCTTGTGCCACACATAAGCGGTAATAAGAAAAATAATACCAAGAAAAATTAACAATATTTCCATTCGTACATCCCTCCCCCTTATTATACTTAATTCGACATATAAGATTAAAAATCCTGCTAATAACAATAGCACCAATTAAGGTGCTATATTTCATCAGTAATTTTATTTAATTTCATCAAATGTATAAACCTTATGATTAACACTTTTCAAGGCTTCTGATAATTTCTTTTTCCTAACATCGGTTGTTGTAAAGAAATATAGCATTGGTGTTAATTCAAAATGACCTTTTACCTGTTGCCAAAGCTCTTTATATTGATTAATCTTTTTTAAGTTATCCTGCATTGTCCTAGTATTATCGATTTCAACAATATGAGCATATCCTTGTTTAATGAACACAGCATCCGCAATGATTTTTCTCTTTGTGATTGCAGCAGGCTTATTATTAAAGTTGAAAACTATTCCAGACAACTCTTTTTGTTTCTTTTCACATTCAATGACATACTCTGTTTGCCAATTTAATGGTTTACCTAAATAGATGTAAGCATCATTACCTAATAGGGTATGTTCCATGATAGGTGTTTTTTTAATTTCTTTCGTTGAACCAATCAATTCTCTTCCTGCTTTATTGAGATATATAACCTTTTCCCTACCTCTACATACGTTTAAGTATGGCTCTAGCTGCTCAATAATACGTGCTGAATTACGATATCCGCCTAATTGATGTATCTGCCTTAGCTGTCTAATAGTTGTCATTTTCAATTTGTCTATTGTCATTAACAACTCTTCTGTTCTCTCCATTAATAGCTCCCCCAATGAAATTTTTAATCATACCATCATCAATAAATGGTGTTTGAAGAATACGTTTCTTTTCCACTTTATATATACATCTTCCTGCAATTGCAGGTAAATCCTCTGCGCCAACTTCATCTAGGATTACCCTAGAGCCAACTTGTTCTGGTACAAGAAAAGAAATTCTTGTTACAATGTTCATTTTCACTTGTGCAGGAACTGCCTGCCTAACAGGGTACTGTGTACAGAAAACTAATCTGTAACCTAATCCTCCACCTATCCTAGCTATTTCACCTAATAAATTTTGACAGTATTGAGCGTATGGTTTCGCCTCTTTACTCACCAACTCTGGCGATAGTTCCGCTCCTTCATCCACAATGATAAAGGTACGTTTTTGGATGCTTGTTTCTACAACATTTGTAATCCCATTTTCTCTATAGAACACTTCACGTTTTTTAAGTTCTGTTACAACTGATTCTAATACTTCTGATGCTTCCATTAAGTCACAAGCAACCTTCTTTACTTGCTCTAGCCCCGAATACTTATAAAACTCTAGACCTGCCTTCAAATCCAATATATACAGATTGACATTCTCAAATTGGTTCGTCACAAGAGTGTTAAATATTCCTTTTAGTAAGACTGTCTTACCAAATCTTGTCGTACCACCTATGAGCATATGGGGATATTTTTCAAAATCATGATATAGCACACCATCATGATTCTTACCTATTGGAACCTCCCATGTGTTTTCATTGAGTAAACCCATTGAATAATCCCATTTTGTAGGCAATTTGTTTTGTGCAACAACCAAGTGTAGAAGACCATTAAATTTAATATCAATGTCTTTATTCAGTCCATTTTCAAATGCTTCTTTAATTGGTTCAATTTGATTGGCTGCAATACCAAGGGGCAAAGAATATGAATATGTTTTCACTCCAATCCCTTCACTAATTCTGATTTTTTTAGGGTAAATAACGTTTTCTCCCCTTTTCACACAAATATTTTTGCTTTTGAAAATCTCCATAATCTTATTTTCATCATTCATCTTGCGTTTTGGGATTAAAGAAGCTCCAACGATTGCTAATGGAATAAATAAAATTTCAAGCAAATGAATTTCCCTCCTTAATTCAATGAATTATTCGATAAATAATGTAATGAACCATTCAATGAACCTGTCATATGCTGACCACTTCACTGACTACTTCACATGCTTATTGTGATTGGCTTAAAACTAATTTTTTGATTTCATTTGTTCCGCAACTTCTATAAATAGAACTCTTTTTATCTGACCTTTTATAAAAAGGATTTTGACAATAAGTAAAGCAAATAAAATGCTGCACCAAACTTCAGTAATTCTAATGTAACTTTGATTGCGCTTTGATTTACTTTAGAGTCTAAAGCTCCCAATGTAATCAATACTGCACCTGTCACCCCTATGAAAACGTAAGTAAAAATCATTTTCATCACCCCTTTTTATTCATTGTCTAATACAATGTATGCAAACAGGAAATAATATTGCCTGTCCTAGGAAATTATATTTCCATAAAGGGTTTTTGAATCACTTCGTTGAATTATTAAATAGGTGATTAAATGTGAAAATTAAATTGAAATCAAATATTGAGGAATTAATAACTAATAGTGGGCTTCAAAAGAAATTTATAGCCGAAAAATTAGAAGTTAGTGTAAAACAATTAAGAAATTATGAGTTGGCTAAAAGTTTAATACCTATCGATAAGGCTTTTATATTGGCAGCACTATTGTGTTGTAAGGTTGATGACCTGTATGAATGGATTGATAATGAATGAATAATTGAAAATCTTAGAAAAACCTTGATTACTTCTACTTAAACTCATATAATAGGAACAAATGTTCTTGAGGTGATAATATGGATTTGGTAAATCAATTCATCGCTACTTCACTTGCAATAAAGGTTTTTAGAAGGGATAAGGAATTATTTGCAGATTTTAAGTTTTTTGAGTTGTATCAAGCTAAATTAGATAAAATTATAGAGGTCTTAGTACAAGATTTTAATAATTTAAGGAAAGACATGTATACTGTACATCACATCGATATTAAGAAAATAAGTGGAACTAAATACAGGATACGTGGAAAAGAAAAGATTGAGGTTATAGAGTATACACCAGAACAATTAAAACAAATGACTTCTACAATCATGAATGATTACTTGCTTGGAAAGCATAAAAGTTAAAATTCCATTTTATTGGCAATACTATTGCAAAAACAAATGGAGTGTATTGCCATGATAGAAGTATTTGCATTCATTGTTCTTGCAATATTTTTATTAAGCTACTTGTATGTGTGTTTTTGGTTTAAACCAAAGCCAAAAAATGAACCCTTGTCTCCTTATGAATTAGACATTTTCAAATGCGAATCCCCCATTGAAAAAAGGGTATATAATGGACTGATTCAACATGGCTTATATGCTACACCCCAATACAGAGTTGGGAGATACAGAATTGATTTAGCGTTTCCTAGTTCGCTACTTGCGATTGAATGTGATGGGGCGCAATGGCACAGTACACCTAAACAAAAGGCGCATGATAGAAAAAGGGATAAGTATTTGAGGTCTCAAGGATGGACAGTATTAAGATTTTCGGGAAGTAGAATCCATCGAGATTTATCTGGTGTTGTTGGAAAAATAAAAGATAATTTAAATTAATATTATGTTTTAAGAATTCTTCACCCCTTAACTAACTTTTATTTCGATTGTATATATGAGGGGTGATGAAATGGAAAGGAAACTGAAAAATCATTTAGTAGGACTCGGAAAATTGAAGGACTGGAAAGCATATGAAAATTATGATGACAGCACTTATTTAGGTGGTGCTATGTCAGAAATAAGATATAGTGCGTATGCTGATACTCCAAGTAAAGGGGAATGTGACAAATTGTGTGAAGAGCATTCTGGTGAGGTTATTATTTATAAAATTAAGCCTACTAAAAAACTGTAAAAACACAAGAAGCTTCCACATTTAATTGCGATATATTTGTGGAAGCTTTTTGTAATCATTTTCCCTTCTTTTTGAGACCTGTTAATTGTTCTTTTGCTACATAATTAGCGATACGTTTCATATCTTTATCAGTCATATTACCATCGACATTAAATACAAATTCATTCTTGATAGTAATATCTTCATTATTTGTTGTATTTGTTGTGCCAGATGCATTTATATTTGGCATTGCTTTATTAACACTCATTGCACTTGCAACATTACTTGGGTTGAAGGTATCCACTAGGTTGTTTAATGCTCCAACAAAATTAAAATTCATTGTCTTGGCAATCATTGCACCAATTTTACCAAGAACAGAATCTCTAAGAGGAATTATCGCTTCGCTTCCCGCTTCACCCACTCCTTGCAATCCTGCATTTGGTGTATTAAAGATAGTTGGTTTATTGAAGATACCACCCTTAGCATTCCAACTAATTCCAATTTTTGGAACGCTGATACCTGGCGGTACTAAGTCAAATTTACCGCTTATTGAAAACTTAGGAAGTTTTGGTTTAGGAATATCAATTTTCAATTTTCCTTTGAGTCCACTAAAAAATCCTTTAATTTTGTCTATCGCTGATTTAACAATATCTCTAGCTTTATTTACTGGCGTAGAGATGGCTGTTTTAATGCCATTCCAAACACTGGTAGTAGTAGATTTAATTCCATTCCAAATGCTTGAAACAGTTGATTTGACTCCATTAAAAACACCCTTCACTCTGCTAGAAATACCAGATACAACACTTGAAATTGTAGATTTTATACCATTCCACACGCTAGATGCAACACTCTTAATTGCATTGAAAACCGATGAAACATTTGACTTTAAGTTATTGAATCGACTTTTTACAAAATTTACAATTGCACTTATAACACTACTAAAGAAGGATTTTATACCGTTCCAAATACTACTAATTGTACTCTTAACAGCATTAAAGATACTTGTTACATTCGATTTTAAATTATTAAATCGGGTTTTCACAAAATTTATAATAGCACTAATTACAGTATTAAATACTGATTTAATACTGTTCCAAACATTGCTTATAACTGATTTGACTGCATTGAAAACAGTTGTAACATTGGATTTCAAATTATTGAATCTAGTTTTCACAAAATTAACGATTGCTGTAACAACTGTACTAAAAACAGTCTTGATACCATTCCAAATTGTTGAGAAGAATGACTTAACCGAATTAAATACTGTCATTGCGATACTTTTAATTTTGTTGAAGGCTGTACTCAAAAATGAAGAAATCGCATTCCAAACTGTCGTGATTATCGTCTTATACACATTGAAAACTGTAGTGAAATAAGTTTTAATAGCGTTAAACACTGTCATTGCAATATTAACTATTCCATTCCATAATGTAGAAAGGAATGTTGAAATAGCTTGCCATACAGTCATTGCAACTGTTTTTATACCATTCCATAAAGTCATGAAAAATGTACCTAATGCTGAAAATACCGTCATAGCCGTTGTTGTTATCCAGTTCCACGCTATTTGTAGGTAAACCTTGATTGTATCCCAATTCATAATGATTATTGCAACTAATGCAATAACTGCTGTAGCAATTGCAATAAATGGATTAGCCATTAACAAAACTCTTAATGCACTAAATGCCGTACTTACCGTCTTAAATCCTGCTACAAGTGATGAAAAAGTGCTAATAAGCATTTGAACGCTTGTGACAATAGTTGTTATTACCTTAAATCCTATAAATGCTGTCAATAAACTAGCCAAAATTGGCAGGATTATATTTATATTTTGAGCCATAAATTGAAATGCTGTATTAATCGCACCCAAAACAACTGTACCAAATGGTGCTAACTGGACTGCTAAATTTGTGAAAAACATAATCATGTTTCCGATTGTTGCAATAACAAGTGGTGCATTAGTCTTTACATAGTTAATGAAGTTCTGGAAACCTTGTGATTGACCTATAGTTGAAGACCAATTAGCAAACTTTTCAGTCATACCAACTAAACCACCTTCAACAGATGTTGATAATGGTGTAAATGCAACCAACAAATTTGCAATTCCTCTAAAGACATTACCAAATATGACACCTAGATTTGTTATGGATGAAGCACCTGTTGTTCCAAGCCAGTTAAAAAATCTTTCCATGTCTGGTGTTTCAATAGATGCACCTAATTTTTCTACTAAACTACCGATGGCTGTCATTGCACCGCTAATGGAAGGTTTAAGTTTCTCCAATATTGTCTGTAGCACTCCAAGTGATTTTCCAAAAATGTCTACAACAGGTTTTTCAAACTCTTTTGTAAATCCACCCCAGAATGATTTAAAATGCTGTAAGGATGCTACTGCTTTCTTTTGTTCTGCACTTAAACCTGCCATTGCTTCTGCCTGTTTCTTTAGTGCCGCTTCTCTTTCTTCTGCTGTCGTTGCCATCGTAAGCTCTTTTTGTGCTTGGGTTAAATCGCTACTTGCTGTAAATACTTCACCAAGCACACCAACTGCAACGGCTCCAAACCCTGCAACACCTATACCTGCTGTAGCAACACTAGAGCCTAACGCCATTATCCCTGCACCTGCTGTTGCAATCATAGGAATAGCAGATGTTAGACCTGCAACAAGCCCACCTTTGATGCTTGATTTAGCCCCATTCATTGCTATTTTCATATTGTCATTCATTTTAGAAAGATTTGAGTCAATAATCTTAGTATTCTTGCTAACAGATTCTTGGACATTGTTCATTTCTCTTTGAAATGTGCTACTAAATTTTGCTAATGATGGTGCAACTTTTGAAATACTATTGGTAACCTTTTTCATGTTGCTATCAAGATTAGTTGCGAATGACTTTGTTTTGTCTTCCGCTCTTTTCATATTGCTCATGAAGTCTTTAGTCTTAGCGACCAATTTTGTGACAACTGTATATTCTTTTGCCATATAATTTTCACTCTCCTTTTTAAAAAAATCTAAAAAAAATAGAGGGAAATACCCTTTTTGGATATCTCCCTCTATTCAAATTTAATTTTTATATTTACATATATTTTTGTTGTTCTTTTGCCTTCTTGAGGGCTTCAAAGTCTGTTTTGACTTCTTTACCAACTAAAGAAGGTCTGTCTTCTTCGGTCAACTCTTTAAAGAATTTATCGATTTCTTTCTTATCTAGGTTAGGTAAAATCTGTAAATGTGCTTGTTTCAAATATTCTTGTCTTTGATGTTTTTCAATAATTTCTCTTCTTATAAAATATCTATCAAGGTAAACATTCTTCATAATATAGTCATCAGTCCACCCATATTCGGAAGCAAAGAAATGACACATTTCCTCTTCCATTTCTATGTAAATTTCTTCCTTTGTTTTTGGCTCTTCAAAGTTTTGGTTTACTGAACCTTCGCTTTGAATACCTTTCCCAAGTTTTTTACTTTACTCACGATTGCAGAAATATTGTTTAATTCGATAACTGCTGTAACAACGTCAATAAACTCTTCAAAACCTAATTCATCAACCTTTTCAATACCACTTGCTACCGATACTAACTTGAATACTTCATCTTGTGCATTTGCAATTAATGTAGGTAACTTGGTTAAAATTAATTCAGTATTTAAGTTTTCCAATTCTTCCAATGAAACAACTTCCGTTACAATAGAAGGCAACTTTTCAACCGCCAACATTAGTTCCGCAAATTTACCAATCTGAATTTTTTTAATCTCAACTTCTTGACCATTGATTTGAATATTTTTACTTGATTTCATTTAATAAAACCCCTTTTAATTTTTTATTTATCTATTAAGTTGTTGCAGGTGCTTCGCCAATACGAAAATAATTTCCACTCTCTTTTGGGCTCCCTGTTCGATGGAGTCCTGTGAATGTAATCTCATAACCTGCAACCTCTTTGCCATAAGTGCGCTCAACTGCACCTGTCGGAACTGCCTTAAAGATTGTGATATCAAAGGATTTATCTGATTCTGGTAAATCAGCAGGATGAATAATAAGTTCTTTAGCTTCTTTTCTTAAAGATTTCATTCCCACTCCATCTGTAATACTTCCGTTTGTATCCTCTTCAACGCCTGCTAAAGCCATTTTATAATGTTCATAGCTCTCTTCATCAACAACAATTGTTGCTGTAACTGTCCATCCTTCAATGATACGGTCATATGCATATGCTAAATAAAGGTCTACCTCTTGTAAAACAGGTTCTGCTGAGAATACCATTGCATCTGCTTGACGCCCAACTTTAACACCGCCAACAGTAACGTCAGCCATACCGATTGTCAATCTCATATCTTCTGCCATTTAAATCATTCCTTTTTCTAATTTCATTTTTTATATTGGAAAACTAATTCCAATGAAAATTCTCTTCTGTTTTTGCTATCTTGGTACAAATAAGTTAAATCTGTTGATGCATAACTGCTTGTAATAAAAAAATCACCCAAAGAATAATTCTCCTTAGAGTGAAATAAGTTAAATATTTTATTACCTAGCTCAATACCCTCGGCATACCCTTTTGACCTTAATTTAATTTCAATCTTCTTTTCTCTTGTAACTGAATATTTACTTGGTGGAAGTCCTCCCAAGTCAATGACAGATACAATTGTGTCTGTCATTGACTTGGGATAATGATTTCCAAATAAATTTGTTTCATTGAGTGAAAGAATATTTAATTCAATAAAATCAATCACACTATTTAATAGAATTTTACTCATTAATCACACCCACTTTTGACCAATCACCGATAAAGAAGTAGGAATTAATATCTGCCAAAAAGTTAGAAGGTTTACCAACAAATCTAATTTCAAATGTATCTGCTTCTTTTTTAAAGGTTCTTGTGAATCCATTCTCTGGTGAGATATAAGCCTCCCATATACACAAATCGAACTCTTTTGAATCTGTTCCATGTGGATGAACTACTAACCTTTTCCCTGTCATATCAACATTTGAAGCATCATCATACAACCCATTAACATGATTCTTTAAGATTGGTGAATGTAGCTTTAAGGTTTCATATGATTCATGATTTATTAATACTGTGAAGGTAACTTCATAGCTTTCAAGGATATATTTTTGAATCGTATTTCCTGCACCACCATAAACAGGTGAATAAGTTGGGATAGCTTGGAATATTGCTTCATCTGCTATTGTTGGTAGAGTTATCCCATCATATGTAACATCACATGCCCCAAAAGGGATTCTGATTTCATTAGTCATCAATAGCATCCCCTATCTTTTCTGCTAGGTAATTAACATATTTTTGGGCATTTTGTGTAGTTGGTATCTCTAAATATTTACGTCCCGTACCTTCAACTTGAGCATTATAAAATTCTTCATGTCGTCTCAAGGCATATTCTTTATCGTATCCAACTTTTGCAACAATCTTACCCCCAATTTTAGTTGCAGGGTCTACACTTCCATTCTCTCTAAGTCCACCCTCATCCAAAGGTGCAAGGTCAATTGATTCAGATAATAAATCTTCTGCAATAACATTTAGTGCTTGTTCTGCAACATCTTCAACGTCATCTGCCATTTTTGAAAACTTCTTTGCTAGTTGTGAAAAACTTATTTCATTTTTAGCCATTAGACATTCACCACCTTGAATATGGATTGCCCATATGTATCGCGCCTGTTACGTACAGAAATTGGCGTGTAATCCTTACCCTCATATCTAATCCTTCTTTTAGTCAGTGTATCAACATCAATATCAACGTCTTTTGGAAACCAAAACCGAATAGATGACACTACTTCTATACCTGCATTATTCCTTACCATTTCAAATGATTCTGTAGCTCGACACTTAACACTAAAAGGTTCGGATTCAATGACATCACCATATCTATCAGTTTGAATAATAATAATCTCACAATCTTGTTGTAATAGATGTTCTATCATTTTGCATCACCTACACGTAATTTAATGATAGATTTCAAGAATCCTCTAGCAACGGGAGAGATTAGATTATTCTTCATGGTAAAAGTGATACCATCTACTGCATAATACCCAACGCCTTCTTGCTGTAATTGATAGCGTTCTGGCGCATAATTTAGTAAATGAATAGCTTGCTCACATACAGCGTGAAAATAATTATCAGTTTCTTTTGCTCCATCACGAAAATTGAAATGGCTTTGCAGAATACTTTCTGCCGTATTTAATGCAGATTGTCGTTTCTCTTCAAATGCATCAATCCATTTTTCATTGAATAGGTGATTTTCCAGATATGTATGTGCTTTATTCGTTTCTATCATTTTCATTCACCTTCTTTTCTGTTGGTGAATCGGTTTTTGTAGATTCCTTTTTGGAAGTTGGTGAAGTTTTCTTTTTAGTAGCTTTCTTGAATCCTCTATCTTTATAAAGAACCTCAAAAGCCTTTTCAGTAACCTCAATCACTTTCCCATCATTATTTACTACTTTCAATCTCTTCACCTCCATTAAATTCATTAAAATAGGAGTGCCATAAAGACACCCCTTCATTTAATTATTTATTATGCTTGTGCCTTTGGAGTTAAAGCAGCAAATGCATCGTCTTTTGTGATAACATAAGCAACTGGAAGAATTACACGTAAAGCGCTCATATCTTTTTCAGCTAGGTTAATTCCACCTACTGTTGCTTGGTCTAGCAATTTGAAACGCATTTCACCTTGAATACCTACAACACTATGAGAGAAATCACCTGTAACAAGTTGAGTAGTAGCTTTATCTACACCAAAAGAGTATCCAATTGGTTGTGAGTAAAATTCATCTTGCTCGCCTGCAACACCTTTTGGAAGGTACATTGCATTACCATTTGAATCTTTCATTTTACGAATACGATTTTTGAAGCCAAAGTGAGTGATGAAGCCATTAACATCATAGCCACCATCTTCAACAAGTGCCATTACGTCACTTACATCTTCATAAAGTGCTTGACCTGCTGTAGCTCCTTCTGCAACTTTATTACCAGATGCATTGATAACACCCATTAAGTTTTTAGCGTATACAGTACCTGCTAATGCTTCTGCATCGAATTTTCTGTGAAACTGCTCAATGATTTGAGTCTGTAGTTCTGCCACAACATCAACAATGCTTTCTCCCAAAAATTCATTTGAGAAAGGTACGATTACTGCTAGTTTTTTAGCTTGTAACTCTACTGGACGGAATTTAGCATCATTTGCTACTCCAATCGCTTCTGCTTCGTCCGCATAAAAAGCTGTTACACCTTCTGCAACTGAAATAGTTTTCTTAGAAGTCGTCATTTCCTCCAAACGTGATAAGCTCATAACTGCACTTCCTTTAACAACGGATTGCACGATTTCTTGAGATTGCTCTTGAGGGATTAAACCTTCTGAATTTGTTCTTAAAATTGTCATTTAAATCTTCCTTTTCTTTAATTAGTTTTTTGTAAATCATGTGTAAGCGCTTTTAAATTTACCCACACGAAAAAAGCTTATTTGTTGAATCTTGATAAGCCTTTTAAAAATCCTTTGTTTGTTTTATTTTCATTTGATGTATCTGGATTAGTACCACCATTACCAAATGACTGTGGATTACCTTTATTGAATAATCCTTTGGCTGTTGCATTTTCAATCCATTTTAATTGCTCTAATTCATTGCCTTGAGGGATTAAATCACGCATATTTTCTGGTACTGTTTCAAGCTTCGCTTTTAGAATTTCTTGAAATGTGTCTTTGTACAATTGAAATTCATTTGAAATAGGCTCATGCTTTTCTTTTAATTCATTGTATAAAGTTTCAAATTCACCTTGTTTTTCTTTGGTTTCTAGTTCCACCTGTTCTTGCTGTTTTACAAGTGCATCTAATTGCTTTTTGACTTCTTTGTAGTTGTCATTTACAGTTTTAAATCTCTCGTAAGGGATTGTCTTTTCAGTATTGTTCGGGTCTGCACCTGTTCCCTTATCATCTTGATTATCTGTACCTTCACCTGTGCCACCGTTGCCTGTATCTGCATCATAAAATACTTGAAACATATCTTGTAAATTCATTCAAAAAACTCCTTCTCATTTTTAAACGTGTTTTGTCACGATTATTTTTAATACGAACTAAGCTTTTATTGTCATTCATAGTAAGTTTTGGACATAAAAAAACACTACTTTTTATTTTTGTGGTAGTGGATTTTGTTCATTTCTTTAATTGACTTGTCTAATAGATTGCTTGGCGCTTTCTTGCCTTTATCTTTTTTGAGTTCTGGCATGAAAGGTTTAAGTACATGCTTGCACGATGGATGAAAGGACATATAACCTAAATTGAAATTAGGCAATCTACTTATGCTTGGATAATCGGGATGGTTTCCAGATATGGAAAAGACCATTCTCTCAAAGTACCCACACCAACACTTGCTACCATGACTAGATACTTGCACCAAATCAAAGTTAGGGTTAGTTGGATATTGCGCTCGATACTCTAACAAGCGATTTATCAAGCCTTGGTTATATATCAATCTTGATTTAGTTCTAACTGCCATTGAAGCATACTTATCAATTTTCCATTCTCTTTTTAGAGCATCGATAAATGAAGCAACACCATTTTCCCTTAATGCATCTCTTAAATCCCTTTTAGTCCTACGCTGACTTTCACCAGAAATAACTTGCCTATTGAAGATTTCTTTTCCATTGTTTCTAATTATTTTCTTAGCTTCTTCACTCATGAATTGAGTGTTCTTTGCCATGTCCAAATACAACGAATTGGAAGCCACCTCTATAGCCTTCTTATGCATGACAACTAAACTACCACCAATGACATTAACATTTGTAAGTAACGCTGTTTCAGCATCAATATTTGATAATGCTAAGTAATAATACTCTGGAAGTACCTCATAAGACCATTTATAGGCTACCTCATCTAATCGCTGTAACTCTAATTGAATTTCACGTAATATTGACCTTGCTTGATTTTCAGACAAGCCATTATTAATCTGGTATTCTAACCTTTTTACCAAATATAGATAAACCCTTTGATATTCTTTAACCAATTCATCTGCTGCTTCATCCAAATCATTCAATGTCATCAGCATCACCATTATCTACTATGTCATTATTATTGGTATTTGCTAATGGCTCATTAAAACCCTGCATACTACCCATGAAAGTTTGATTGTTTGTTTCTGCCTGTTCATTTAGAATTTCTTCAAATTCTTCTTCAACTTCTTTAGATGTCATATGAGGATTTAATCTAGCAATTGCAGATTTCTTACTGCTCAATCCTGCATCTACTTTTAATTGCTCTGCTTGTGCATTTTCAAGTAAGTCAACAGGCATATTGATGCTTAATTCCACATTAGGAATTTCTGGTGTATATGACTTTTCACCGCTTACTACTTGTAATTGTTGAGCGATATATAATATCTTCTTTAAAGCAGGTCTCCAATACTGATAAGACCTTGTAATTTTGCATTGTGTACGCCATGATTTTAATAAGATGGCACGTCCTGAACTCTGAGAGGCGGAATCAAGACCAAACAAACTGGGTGCTAAAGGTGAAACATAATGCAATGTTTTGTAAACAATATCCTCAATAAATTTAAAGTTTGCATCTAGTTTCGCATCCCAAGTTACATAACCCATTGGAGATTTAATACTGCCTTCTCCATCTTCAAACACTTCATAAACTTTATTCCCTTTTCTGTTTAGGTTTCCATCATCATCAAACAATGAAGATGTTGCATACATTGCAGGGTCTGAATGAATATCCAATACATTACTAATTTGTGTAACCCTATGATTCAATTCATCGAATAATGGTGTAAGTCCTGTATATAGGCTATCACCCCAAAAACTAGAACCGCTTCTGGTGAAAGGGATATAAGTTAAAGGTGATTGAGTTAATCTGGTATTAACTTCTGTTGGCTCGGATATTTCTTTACCTTGTTTATCATTCGTATAATTAAATACTTGAGTAATACACCAATAATAGCCATCTTCCCTTTGTTCATAGGTTTCAGTGTGTAAATATCTTTTATTTCCTTCATTAAATGGAATTGCAATTGTTTCTGATAATAACTTTCTTTTATCTGTAGGTGAAACTGTTGGAAAATAGTAATCCACTTCAACAAAAGTGATTTTTGATTTTCCATTATCTAAAAAATTCTTAGCAAGAATTCCACCTTTATATGATTGTGATAAACTTGCTTCTGACAATTGAACATTCAATTCATTATCCTCAATAATCTCATCAATGGCTTCATCTGCCTTTTTATTGCTTTTTGTTGTAGCATTAATTGGATTACCGAATGCCAAATCAGAATACAGTTGTGAAACTTCTCTAGGTAATGCCAATGGTAGATATGGATGCTCAAATGAAGTATCTAACTTCCTAATTTGACTATAATCAGTTTCATAATTGTTATACATATCTTCATACTCTTTATACTGAATATGTCTTTTGCTTTTAAAATCCAAATGTGTTTCCTCCCTTCTATAGTCCTTGTGGCTTGCTTACTACACGCCTTTTCTTCTTACGCTTCTTTAATAATTGCCAAGCACCCTGTAAACTATCTGGTGCATCATCATGCCCTTTACCGTTATAATCCTTAATTTGAGTATTGTAAGTTGAAGAATCACGATTAAATTTAATAACACCATTCACAATATCTGGCTGAATATTAAGTATTCTTACATGCTTATTTGTTCTTGGCTTTATTGGTAATAACCGAATATGATATAACTCTTCTTTTAATAATCGCTCTTTTAAAATATCAGCCACGTTTTCTTGAAACAAAACTGATTCAAATCCAATCGTTTCAAGTGATTCATATTGCTTTGCTTTTTTAATGATTAATTCAATAAATTCATTTACTGGCATTCGTTGACTGATACCATCGACAACATATAAATAGCCAGTTTCCTTGTGCTTTGCTAATATAGTGATTGCACTGAAATCCCCTTTACCTTGTTTAGCACCTTTTCCAAGTGCAGGGTCGCAAAACATAACCAAACTACATTCATTCAAAGAAGGAAGTTTATCCCAATATTGAATATTTTGGAAAACATATTCATTTAAAGATTTCGGTTTACACATTTGGTCTTTGTAGAATGCAGACTCCCCATCATCCACTAACTTTTTCATTAAATAGTAGTAATCATATTTTTCTTCCCATAATACTTTTGCACCTTTTAACATTTCATCTTTATTATCAAGATAAAATTGATAAGCAGTATCTTCTCTATTTGTATCCTCTAATGAGGTATAAAGTTTGCGCCATTCTTCCCATAAATAAGTTTTATTAGCCCATGAAATTATAGCTTGAAAGAATAATTGCTTATATCCTGTTGTTTCTGGTGACAATAACTCTGACATTAAATCTTCTTGATGTACGGTTGTTCCAACTACACAAACACGGGTGTTTTCATCACCACTATTTAATAATGCTGATTTATATGTATCAGCCAATTTATCTCTGGCTGTTTCAGATTCTGCTACATCATCCTTAATTAAGTCATCGCATAGCACCATGTCAACACGCCTTGATTTATAACGAATCCCACGGATTGAACCGTTAATACCACGTACCATACAAGCTGTATCATTATTTAGCCATATCTCATTTGATGCCCATTTTTCACTTGATTTAAGTTTTCCAAAATCCTCTATAATAGCATCATTTGAAACTATTTCATCTTTAATCATTTGTAAAAATGGGATGCCAGTTTCTTCTGTTGCTGATACGATTAAAAGGAATTGTAATTTTTTAAAAAGCAATATATACAGAGGTGAGAGAAAACTTGATATGGTACTTTTCCCATTCCCTCTGGGGCAACCAATAACTAATCTTTTACCTTCATTCTTGATTAGGTCGTCAATAGCATCGATTAAACTTTTATGAAACTTTGACATTGGTTTATTAAAGTATTTCGGGAAATATGCCCTTGCAAAATATTCCATATCAATTTCACTTAACATTTTACGAATACCATTTTTGCCAAAGGGCTCGTATGTATTTAATATTTCTTCTATTTCTAAATTTGAAAAATGTTTCTGTAAATATTCAAGCATTAGTTTAAAATCGTTATCTGTCATGTTTCCACCTCCAATACTGAAATTTTAAAAATATGTTAGAAATTTTTAGGGTACTTTGCCCTGCCCCCAGACACCCCTCTGTATAAATGGAGGGGGGAGCTGTCCATCAAGCTAATCACAATCATTCAACAAATCCATTGAAAACATTTTCATTTCTTTCCATGACAAAGAAGACAATCACAATGCGATTGTCTTTCACATCCTCAACTAACATTCATTCGTAATTGTTAATCAAATTTATTTAATTTATTTTTCTTTTAATTTGATTTAAATTGAATTTATTTCTTCAATTCATTCAATCATTCATTCATCATGTTATTATCATGACAACATCACTACTACTCACCACATGCCATGCCACACTACCCACCATACACACAGCTACCACAAACTAAAGGTCTAATGATAACACCGCTCTATCCTTCTCATCTTGAGTGATTCCAATGTATCTTAGTGTAACACTTGGTGCTGAATGGTTGAGCATATCCTGTATGATGACTATATCTGTACCTGCCTTGTAGCTGTGGTATGCCCATGTCTTTCTTAGGCTATGACTGCCCACATCTTTAACACCTACAGCACCTGCTGCATCTTTAATTATCTTCCATGCTGCCTGCCTTTGAATAGGTTGATTAGTACCCTTTCTACTACAGAATACGTAATCACCCCTACCCCCTTTAAAATTTTCCATGTGATGTTCGGCTATCGCTTTCTTAACCTTCTTGGTTAATGGCAGCCTGTTATGCTTATTAGTTTTAGTATCCCTTAACTTAATGTAATCAACTGGTTTCCCATTCACATCAACAATATCTTCAAACTTTAATGAGAGCAAATCACTTACCCTTAATGCACTATTAATTCCTAATGTGAATAGCAATGAATCACGCTTATTACTCGATAAGTATTTTCTAATGTCATCAATCTTTTTCTTATCCCTTATAGGCTCAACAAACTCCATGTTAACCACCCCCGAATGTTACTTATTATATAGATATTATATATTATGTATCATTCATTTAGAACTTTCAGTAAAGGATTTAGCTGAAAACATCCATAAACATTGATATAACAACCTTTATAAGATGATAATGAATAAGACTTAATTTCATTGTGTCTTATTGGAACATTTTAAAATATGCTCAATCTGTATCATTCCATGACTATAACAGACGGCAAATAATAGCCTTTTAAGTAGCCCTATAATATGTGTTATAGAGTCCATTAATTTCATAAACATTTTGGCTCTGGTATTGTGCCATGATTTGGCTTAGGGATTGACTTAGATTTTCTTTTATTCAGCATCTTTAACCTCATCTGCTTCATTATTATTGTCTTCTTTATCTTGACTTTGCTTTTCTTTCCATAATGCCAATAAATCGTTTTTATTATCATCATTAGTATTGATAGTAATTTCAGTCTGTTGATTCCAGTCTGCATGTGCTAACAAATCTTGGATTGCTCGCATCCTAACCATATCATTTTTCGATTTCATGCCTAGCTTTTCTAACTCTTTTAGATATTTCCCTGCTTTATCTTTTAACTCCTGCTTTAAATAAGCATCTCTTAGTTTATTCATTTCTTCTAGTTTAGCCTTGAATTTAGGGTCTTTCATCCACTTATATATCGCACCCCTGCTTACACCTAATTCTTCTGCAATTGCAGTAACAGTATATTCACCAGAGGATATCATTTCAATTGCCTTCAACTTCTTATCTGTCAACATTTTATCACCTTTTTTAATCTTTCAAACTTTTGGGAGATGTTTACATTTGTGTAGATTCTCCTACTCATTCCATGAATAAAACCAAAACAAAAACACTACAAATTGTAGTGCTTTAACAACTTTATTTAATTTCATCCATTAATATTTCTAAATTAAAGACCTTAATTAAATCATTTCCAAATCTAGTTAATTTTGTTTCACTTGCCCTTTTCAATTTGGAATCCATAACTCCCCTATTAAACCTTGTTCTATACTTATCATCTGAATAGTATCTGTGATTCACCAAATCAGAAATTTGTTCAATCTGTTTATCTTTATCATTTCCGATTAACCATTTTGATTCTAATTTATAATCAATATGTCTGCGATAACTGGCTTCCTTATAATAAAGGTCTTTATCTGTATAACTTAACTCTTTTCTATTCTTAGATATTTCTTTACCGATACCCTGTTTAAATTTCCTTGTATATTCCAACAATCGTTTTAAATCCTCGATGCGTAATTCCCTAAGTACGTCATAGTAAGAAATTATGTAGGCTTCTTCCCTAATTTTTTCATCAACTACATATTCAAATCCATCTAATATAAATTCAACTTTCTTTTCTTGATGTTCTTCCATTAAA
Organism: Oceanobacillus sp. FSL K6-2867; assembly: GCF_037963145.1. Taxonomy (NCBI): domain Bacteria; kingdom Bacillati; phylum Bacillota; class Bacilli; order Caryophanales; family Bacillaceae; genus Oceanobacillus; species Oceanobacillus sp. FSL K6-2867. The sequence goes on along the minus strand of NZ_CP150144.1, from coordinate 4,114,295 downwards.
TCGTCTAATACAAAAGGGAAAATTGTGTTTTGAAGCATCTCTTTCAATGGTTCATCCAATAAATTTACCTTGTTGCCAATCCTTATTAGTTGTTCTTCATTTTCCTTTACCCTTTTCTGTAACCTATGAAGAATAACAGCATTTCTTAGCTTTGATATGTATGGCGCAACACTTAAAACTAAATCAATTATTTCTTCTGTAGTTGAACCTTCCTCAACCCCAAGTAGACCTTTTAATGCTGTTTCTAAATCCTTCCCCATTTTATCACCCACATTAGAATAGTTTGTCTATATTTTAACATGAATTAGGGGTAGGGTATTTTTTAACACTCATAAGCCCATAGCAACATTCATGATTACACTTATAGGAAAAGGGGATAAAACCCATATTTATCATGAATGCTACTATCGACTTATGAATAATACTTTTTTCAAAATAAAAACACCCTTTCGGGTGCTCAATCATCAACATTAAAAATATTCACTAACAAATCAATCATTAATTTATTGCTTCTATTTATTTCATCTAATTGATTTCTAATCTCTAACAATTCCTCTTCTATATCTACATATTCCATAGTGGAAATGGCAGTATCACAATTTCCACATTTTATTACAATCATTTTAAACGGTCTTTCCAATTTCTCTTGTAAGAAATAATACTGCTCTTCACATTTAGGACATTTCACTCATAACACCCCTCATTAAATATTTATTCCTAATATTATTCGAGAAGGTATGTTAAAAGTCCTGAATTATCAAATTAAAGCACCCAGATAGTGGATGCCCAATTCTTAACCCTCTAAAACTTCAATTGATGAAACATGGCTTGGATTTATAAGTATGCTCTTTTTATCACCTAAATAAAGTAAAGTATTCTTCAACACTTTGGCTGTTTGCCCCATAGGTAATTTATTCTCATTGAAAAAACTACCTATGAATCTATCAAATTCAAATTCATCTAACTTATCAATTACATATTCTTTTCCACTATCCATAATAACTTTAATTTTCATTCTAAATACTCCCTCTTCAAATTTTTGCACTATACATCACAATATTCGACAAGGCGTGCCAAAAGTCCTTCTTATCTATTAATAAATTAAGAAAAAATAACTAATCTATTAAATACATTCATGCACATGATATAATTATCAAGGAAATTATATTTTAATAATGCGAGGTATCCAGAATGATTAAAAAAATCACTAATTGGCATCGTTTTTCTTTCAACATGCAATCGGAACACTTTTACAATTACATAGAAACTATGGAAGGTAGTATTGAATCACACAAAAATTCCCTTGAAAAAAGGTTTGAAGAACAGTCCAAAGATATAAAAGACCCAGCAATAAAACAGGAATTTTATGAGCACGCATTTTTGGATGACTATCATGATTTAGACAAAACATATACATTAATTTTACGTAAATCTCTGTTCATTTCACTATACTCATTTATGGAATCAGAATTAAGAAGTATTGCTAAGAATATAGAAAAACAAAACTTAACTAATAAAAAATTAGCTGATTTTAACGATAGAGGTATATATTTATATCTTGTCTATCTAGAAAAAACCAATAAAATTAATATCAATATCTCTAAAGAAAATAGAAAAAAATTTAAAGAATACAACAATCTAAGAAACTATTTTGTGCACAACGATAATAACTCAATTAATCAAAAGCAATATGATAAACTAAAAATACTACCCTATTTGGCTTTTGAAAAATTCCCTCATAAAGACTATACTAATTACCAAGTCGAAGCACTTGAAAAAGATTTTAACCCGCACTATCTGAATTTAATCTCATTATTTTTTGATGAGCTTTTTAAGGGAATTGAGGAAAGCAATATAACCTTATAACTTTTCACAGTTACCTAACAATAAGTTTAAAAACAGGGAATTATTAATAATCATAATTCCCTGCTGATATCCTGCCCTGCTTATCCCTTCTACTTCAACGATTCTAAGTAAGCCACTCTTTCTTCGACCATTTCAGCAATCTTATAAAGCAACATATTGCTCATGCTACCAGTTCTAATTTCCAGTATGCCATCTGAATCCATTTCAAATAGAATATCTTCAACGAATTGATTATCAATATGTTCCATCAACCATTTGCTCAATAATTCATTCTGCTTATGTATCCTGTCATCATCAATTTCTACAATATCTATAAAGCCCTGCAACAACTTTAATTCTTTCTCATCATAAAGTTCACGTAAACTAAGCTTTTCAACCTTCAGATACTCTTCTTCTGTTCGCATTCTGATACGCCTTTTGTTATGGTCAATTGCCTGTTGTGAATAAGGCTTGCATTCATCTGGCAACTGACTAAATGGGATAACATAATTATCATCCCTGTCACGTTGGAAATATTTGGTTGTGTTCAAGAATCTGATTTGCCCATCCGTTAAAAATTCTAGATGCTCACCACTAAACCAATCAAGAAACTGACTGCCGAAATAATCATTTTTCATATGGAAAAGGTTCATCTCATTTGGCAATTCTTCAATTAATGGAAAATCCCCCTCACCATTGTTATTGACAACATCAATGCTTTCAACAATCGGCTTCATCCAACTGATTTCACCATTACTTTCAACTTTGTAACTGTTGTTAATCTTATTCGCATATTCAATTATTGCTGTTTTAATAGCTTTATTAATATTGTCATTGAGAATTAAATGTTCCTTCGTACCTGCAACCTTAACATATTCCCAATTAAAATCTTTATCTTTTGGCTCAAACGTCATCACTTTTTCAGTTGTAGCCATCATAACTTCACTAATGAAATCATTATACTCATTATTAAATAGCCACTTATAACTATTCCATAATGCACCAATAAATCTTTTAGATTTTTGAGCTGTCGGTTCATAATGAGGATATACCCCACCTTTTTTCTTATGAAAGTAATCATTTATAAATTTCACCCTATATTGCGAACTTTCATCATCAACAATATTAACTGTCTCTGGTTCATCTTCAACAAAATTTACCTTGAAATTCTCTGGTACAATCTCAATTTCCTTTTGTATGTGATTGCCATTATCATCAATTTCAACTTCTGCCCATCTTTTACCTGTCTTTATTCTGCTAATTTGCTGTGAAGCAACTCCAAACTGTTCACCAATTTGTTTTTGAGTTAACTCACCTTGCAATATCAAGAATTTAATCTTAGCAACATCATTACTGTTTAACTTTGCCATAACAATCAACCTTTGAAAGCAGCAACAAAATTTTCAATCTTATCTTCATCAACTTCAAAGTCAATTGATACCTTAACAAATGGGTATTTCTTTTCTAATGCTGCTGCTAATTTTTCGATTGTATCAAGTTCAATTTCAATCTGTTCAACTTCTTTAAAGTATCCCTCTGTATCGAATCCCTCATCATCAACAAAAGAAGCTTCAAAGTTATTCCTTGAATCAAATTCAATTTCTCCAAATTCATCCAAAACAATCACAGTTTCAATCTCATCTGGATTCATTACAACTTTTAATCCATCCATTGTCTTTGCGTGAATATAGCACCCTTCATCAATACAGGTAAATAAATGCGCTGTTTCCAACTTATTAAAATAAAATTCATTCACATTCCCTCTAAATCCAACTAAAACTCTTCTATCCATATTAAAAATGCCCCTTTTAATCTATTTATTTATCAATCTTTTTTATAAATCAGTTATCCTTTTTAATTTTCAATGCACGAACAAAAAGAGATGAAGAAATCCCTCATCTCTGCTCATGCACATTAGGAGAAAAACATAATATAAAAACATTATGATTAGTGCTCAACTTTTTCTTTATTGTCGCAAGATGTGCTTGGCAATGGTCAATGTAGCCACCGATAACGACATATGTATAATTATTAATTATTCATGCTTGCTAAGCGTTCATTCAATTCAGCAATCTTGGTTTGAAGTTCTTTATTATCAATTGTTAACTGCACATTAACTTGTTGAAGCTGTCGTATCTCTTTTCTTAGTGCTTCAATTTCTTCTCTTTGACCTTCAATCATTTCTTTTAACTCATCAATAAATTGATATGTATCTTGAGATAATTGAGTTCTATTATGAAGCTTCAATTTTGTACCATTGTTATTTTTAGTGATAAAGTATGTTACAACGCTGCCAAAAGCACTTGCAATCACCGCTAAAATTACTGTTTCTATCATTATTTTCACATCCTATTTATTTGAGTTTATCCCTTTTTTTCTCTTGTTGGGTATAAACCCAAACAAACCAAAAAGCCCTTGACAATAATATTGTGAGGGCTGTGATTTATAACATTTTAGTTATCCTTTGAATTATTTAATTTGCTCTATTTGGCAACCGTTTTGTATGGATAAGAAAATGAATTAAAAGTGTTCGACATTGAAGTCAAGCACCGAAATAACTTGCTTATTTACCCCTTCATTATAAATAGCTTTATGGACGGCAAATGTTCGGTTTTATATTAAAACTTTTTTAAAATAAATACCCTCTCATATATTTATCGCCCTAACTATGCTAAATTTTCCGTATTTTTTATTTTAACCTTTGAATAAATATTTCTTTGTTAGTGCAACGTATTGCTCAAGATTATCTATATACAGAATCATCTAAGCCCCGACGATTTAGCTAATTTAATCCTTTCACAATCTTTCACAATTCATCATTAAAATTTTTTAAGTAAGTTATGTATTATTTCTCCTTCGTTTTTTCGTGAAAACATTTTCATTATTTTGCATGATTAATACCCTTCTACATTGAGAAGGTGATTTTTGTTTCATGTTGTTGTATTAATTGTGTGTGAAGGTTAATTAGCTTCTGCCCACTCTTTTATCCAGTCATTATCTTTATTATCGCTTGCTATGCGCTCATAATTAATCTCACCATTTAACTGTGCTAGATATCTATCTATCATTGAGTTTGATTGTTCTTTTGTACTCTTACCTGTTTCAAATCTATCTTTCGCTTTTTCTAATTTGTCTTTCGCAATACTCCTAACATTTTCATTCTTATGGTTTAACCAACCTTCAATTCTGCTTTCACAATGCTTAACAAATCGCTCTGCCATTTTATCTCCGTTTTCTGCTTGTGCTTTACGATACAGGTATTCATCATAGTCTTTGTTGTCGGCAAATTTATCTTTGTTAAACCAATTACCAACTTTGTATTCTGCAAATTCCATTTCTTTATATGTTGGTGCAACCTCTTTAACAGATTTTGTTTCTTTCTTGACTTTTTCTTCTTTAACACTTGTTAAGATTGGTTTAACTGAATAAGTGTTAATATCTTGTTTAAGCTGTCCTGTACTAACCCAACCATTATCGAAGCCACCTTCTAGCTTATAGATAATTCCTGCTTCAACTGCCTTCTTAATAGCTCTCTTTGCTGTGCTTTCACTACAATCAAGTAATTCTGCCCATTTTGTATAGGAATATCTTGCCCCATCATTCCATTTAGCAACCATTACATAAATGTAAAAACCTGTTGGATTTAATTTTTCAACCTTGTTGTAAGGTACTCCTGTATACCCTTCTTCTTTATGAGGTGCAAATGTTACAATTAACATTTTGCCTTTTTCTTCAACATTGATAAGTTGCTTTTCTTTAAGTGATTCTAATGTTCCAATCACACGCTTCTTATTTTGTTTTTTATCTTTTAGCAGTTCCACATCTTCATTTAAGAAGTTTATGCCTGTTTTTACTCTATTTTCATATGTTCTTTCTGTCCATAAGTAGCTGAATAAGTATAATTCCTCTACGTTTAATCTGTTGTTGCTGTCCACCTCTAAAAGTGAATTTGATAAATTAATATAGTTTGCCATTGTTTGATTACTCCTTATTATTTACTGATTATCCTAGCAATTTACCTTGCAATCGGTTTTAGTTAAACTTCTTGTAACGCTTCATTTAGCTCTGGTGTGATTTGGAACAACCAAAATTTATTACCTGTTTTTTCGTGAATTGCAGAAGTAATAAATCCGATGCCTTTATCATATTTCAAATACTTCATAACCTTTTTGTCGTAACAGAAAAAGAAGTTGTTACTTATCATAATTGTCTATCCCCCTTTAAATGATTAATATGTATAACCATCTAGTGGTAAAGGCTCTAAGTGTCCTTTCAACCACAATGGTTTTAAAAAGTTTTTATCCCTTCACTAGTTTATCGCCCCAGGTAGGGGGAATTTTCCGTATTTTTACCCAATGAAATTTTAGGCACAATTGAACCCTTTCTCTTATTTAGGGGTGTCAAAACACTCCCTTTTTGGCAGTAAAATAACACAGGTTATATTTAGAAGTATCAAACAGTTACCTTTTTGGGTGTTTTTTGATACAGGTGGGGTGTCAAATAAATTCTTTTTTGGGTGCTTTTTAACACAGTATAAATAGAATACAATAGTAAATAGAATAAAATATGTATATCTTATCTTTTTCGCTTACGCTCGGTAAAAGACCTTGGGGCAAGCCCCAAACCCCAATCTTTAACAAACACCTATTTCTTCCTCTTTCTTTAAATTCACCTACATTTTAGAAAATTTAAGTCATAACAAATAGACTAATCCTTTTTAACCCCTTCACTTAAATAGCTTTGAGGACGGCAAATGTTCGTGTATTTGAAAAAAGTTTTTATAAATAAAGTACCCCTCATACAGTAAACCCTTTTGAAAGCACTTATTTTGCGCTTCCTATATCCTTGGATAAAGAGATTCACCATTATTGAAAATCTCTCAGAACGGCTATAAATGCGTTATAGAGGCATCTGAATTTAATTGCTTTGTTGAGGTTTAAACCACGTAGAAAGGCTGATTTACAAAGGAAAAAGCATCCTTAAAAAAGAGATGCTTTCATTTTCCACGTTCAATAAATATGTCATTACTCATCCTTGATTACATCATGCTTTACTTCGCCATCAGTTATCCATAATATAGCTATTTTATCACCATTAAGTAACACGACATGATATCCCTCACCAAGTTCCTCTTTTATAGTCTCGGATAAATCAGTAGTTGCATCAACTGTTTCATTCCACATTTCAATGCCAATATCACCACTAGCGTACATATCTAATTCTTTGATTACCCCTTCGTTAATAGGAATAAGAGTAAACGCTTTATTCTTTTTATCAAAATCAACTTCAAATGAGCCTTCCATTCGTTTTTGAAGAGCACTTACAATTTCCTCTTCCGACATACCTTGATTTGCTTCTTCTTGTTCTTTTGCTTTTCTAGCTTCTTCCCTGTCTTTTCTAGCTTCTTCACGCTTTTCTCTTGCTTCTTGGATGTCTTCTGACGTCTTAGCTTCTGTGTTCTCTTTCGGTGCTACAGTTTCTACATTACATGCCACCAAGCTAATCGTAAAAATAGTCATACCCAACAGTAACAGCGTTTTTCTCATAAAACCATCTCCACTTTTGTTTTGTAAACATAATTACCTATGACAATATGATTATACAATAAATATATTCAGTTTTATAGGAAAATTGCCAAAAATAAAATCACCTAGAGAAACTTTCTCCTTGGTGATTTTATTTTTACTTATGACTAGGTGATATTACTTCTTGAAATCATAGGTCATTTCATCATTTTTTATAGCTTCAATCAACAATTTTCTAAAATACTCATTTAAATCTACTTTGCCTGCAAACTCTTCTCTAACAAGTATTATCTCTGTCTTTTTAGCCATTGGTTAACAACTCCTTATTAAAATGTGTCTCTTTAAGTTATAACACTCACTCTATTATGAATGGCTTTGTGATTTATATTGACGTATTAACAAATCTGCTAAGGTTTCGTATAAATCCATCCCTATCACTTTATCTTCTATAGGTTCTGGGTGTTTATAAAACACGAGTGTGCAGTTCCCATGCACTTCTTTTTTTATAATTTCTCGCTCCTCTTTATTATTAATGTCTTCCATATAAAAACCTCCTATATACTCCAGCTCGTTAGTGATTAATTATAAATATAGCTTAATTAAAAATCAAGTTATTTAATTAAATTTTAATTAAATTCAGATAAATATAACAAATAATGATATATTGTTTAACTCCTGCTATTGATAATCATCAATGGGCAGCTCGATTTTGCTAACTATCTTCAAGAATCGGGCTTAACTTTTGGATTTTGTAGCTGATATGCTAGTTTTTTTATAGTCTCATCATCGTTATTGAGCCAATATTTATCTAAAACTTGCACAACTTTAGCAACCTCATCATAAGAAGCTTCAATTTTAATGGTTTGGCTGCCGATGTTAATTTCTTTCATTGTTAGTCACGCCCTTTATTTAAATTCATTAATGGACTTGATGATGCAGCTTTTTTGCTTAATTCATCATCATGCAATGATTCTAAATAACGCTGTGTAGTTGTTACTTGAGAATGACCTAATAAGCGACTTAAACTATAGACATCAATCCCTGCCATAATGCTCTGGACTGCATAATAATGACGGAACATGTGAGGCGATACTCTTCTCCCTTTTATCCCTACACGTTCACTTGCTTCTATGACAAGATTATAAACTGCTACTGTTGACATTGCTTTCCCTTGATAGGCAAGAAAATAATTATCATTGTATTTGATTCTGTCCTTGAAATATTGCTTTTTAATCCGTTCATATCGTATTAGAATCTTTTTTAATGCAGGAGATATAAATACTATACGTTCCTTATTTCCTTTCCCAAACACCTTAATATCCGTTTCACGAACATCTTGCTCTTTTATCCCTGCAATCTCCATAGCACGTAAGCCACAATCACTCATCATAGCAATAACCGCCTTATTTCTTATCTCTAAATATTCCTTGTTGTTGAACGACTCCATCATGGCTATTACTTCTTTTGTTGTTAAACCTGTCAATAACATTTTAGGTAGTTTTGGCAATGTAACCTTGTCCATTGGGTTCTTCTGCAAATATTCTTCCTTCACGCACCAATTAAAAAATGCTTTGACCTGTTTTGCCATTGAAACAATAGATTGTGCTTTTAACCCTTTAACCTGTTTTTGACGAACATAAGACTTTAAATCATGTGAAGTAACACTTTCTAATTCAGTTATTCCTCTTTTTGTTTCAAGAAACACCTTTAACTGTTTATATTCTTGACGTTTATTAATCAATGTTTTTTTAGTAAAATTTCTCGATAAGCAATAATATTCATACTCTTTTAAAATATCCTCTATTAACATGACATATCACCACCCCTACTTAATTTTTCAAAAGATAAAATTAAGTGAAGAAAAATTAACCAAAAATTGCTTAAAAACATAAAAAAACCACTCCTTCTGCTTTATTTTTCAACAGGTAAGTGGTTTTCGAGAAAAATTAACCTAATTATTTATAAAGTGCGGTGATAGATTAACCAAAACAAAGTTTTTCTATGTAAAAGGGTTAACTAAATACTGTCAAACCCTTGATACGCTTGCTTTTACTTATCACTTTGATTGTTCATTGCACGCATCATTTGATTAATTTTCTTTTGCGATGGTTTTTGGCCCATTTGCATCATTAATGTCCGAAGCATCTGCTCATTAATAGGTGGATTCTTTTTCAAATAGCTCATCATATATTTTCTTGCAATGAAAAATCCAAGAGCAACACCAGCAATTAACGCTGCTATAGCAATTAATACGACCCAAATTGTGCTCATTTCTAGTTCTTCCTCCTTCGTGTTGTCTCTTATACAGTATATTAAATTATAGCTGTGAATACAATCGATTACGAAAAGATTGTAATAAATTAATGAAAATCGCTGGCATGACTACTTTATTGATTCATATGAGCTTGTCTTACAATACAGAATAATGGACAAAAACCTATCTATTTTGGACGGATTTTGATGCTGAATTGAAATTGCAAAATAGAAGCGGTAATTTATTATCATACATGCTTTAATGTACAATAGATTAGTGTTTGTCTCCTCCCCTTGCTTATTGTTATATTTAACCCGTAATTTCTCAAGAACATTTTTAATTCCAGATTCGTACTCTTGGCACCCCACCACTTAATTTACCATGTTTTCATTTCTCCAATTACAGGGAATACATAAGATGATATATCAAATAGTCCTTATAAAGCTATGCTTAATTATGGGATTAGTTTTTATAAATCCACATATTTCTTAGTATTTTTAACAAGGGGCGTATAGTGAGCGAGAGACTTCCTAATAAATAAGCTATACTTCCAAATAACTCAGTAGAAGAAAAGAAATTTAATATACTTCCAGTAACAAAGAAAATCCCCACTAACACATCTCCAACTAATTGAAAAAAAGTATATTTCTTTTTAAAGTAAACTTCTAAGGATTGACCATATATACTTATATCTTTTGTATAACCTCTTGTATATGTTTTTGTCTTTAGTAATCGCATCTGCTAATCCCCTCCCTATTAAGTTCACAAATAATAATACCCTTTTCACAGTAAACTACACGTAACATAGCCCTTTAAAATTCTTTACTAAATTATTAGGAGGTGGAGAATCATGGCAAACAAGCAAACTTTTAAGACAGGAGAAAAAGCACCAGAAAGCGGAACTTTTAAAGTAGACAGCTTAGTGGATGGTGGATCAACTACTCAGGACAACACTGAGATTGAAATAGAAGAAGGCGAGCAATTCCCTCCTTCTCCATCTAGTAATGAAGCTGCTAATTGGGTTAAAGCATAATATGAGAGCAATGGAAAAGCCCTTACTCAATTGTAGGGGCTTTGTTTTATAAAGCGTCAGTACTGTCAATAGTTTCCAATTATTGCAGCGTTAAAGATTTTGTAAAGTATATTAAATTATAGCCGTGAATACAATATTTGTCTCATTCTAATATGGTTATTTTGTGTAATCGGAGAGATCCACCCATAATTTGATACATTTTTCCCTTGTACAAATACAAAGGGATGACAATTGCGCAACATAGGAAATAATAACATCGCAGCTTCTTCCAGTTCTGTGCACCGGAAATACAAATGCCCATTTTCAGCATAAAGACAAATTGTAATTTCATTTTTATTTAAGTAGAGCATATGACCATCTGTTTTGATAGAAATATGCTCAAAGGCTTGAACATTTAACTGTGCTGCAATTGTCTGTAAAGGAATATGATGGGTAATATATATGTATTGTGCTTTTAAATCTTCTCTCGTTGGATTAGCCTCATATTCTTTAAAAAAGCGGTAAAGTATATCACATTTGTGAAAATAAGATCTTGCGACATCCTCTTTGATCCAATAAATAGCATACTCCATCACATCTAGTCTCCTCCCTTTTCATTCTATTATAGAGAAGTCAGATAGAGAAGAATGTCATATTAACATGCAAATAACAACTAATTTTGTCGAAAAGACAAAACAAAAGGAAATAATAATTTTTTCTGGGATATTACCTTTTCTATGATTGAAAAATTTACTAGAAAGCTTTCTTCGTAAGATACAATTTCGCATAAAATAAAGATGGTTCCATTATGGGACCATCTTTATTTGAAGTTTTTTATTTTAAAACTTCCTTAACATGTTTGATAACATTTTCAACTGTAAATCCGTACTCAGTGATTACTTTTTCTCCTTTCGCTGAAGCACCGAAACGATCAATACCAATGATTGCACCTTCGTCACCTACATAACGCTCCCAACCAAATGATGACGCCATTTCAATACCGACACGAGCTTTTACATGCGGTGGCAATACTTCATTACGATATGCTTCATCTTGCTGCTGGAAACGATCCCAAGAAGGCATGCTTACTACACTTACATCAATATCTTTTTCTAGTAATTCTTGTTGTGCTGCTACCGCTAATTGAACTTCAGATCCTGTTGCAAGCAATAATGCGTCCGGTGTTTCTTTCTTAGACTTACTAATTACATATGCACCTTTTTTAACACCTTCATAAGCGTTTTCCTTTGTGCCTTCTAGTGTTGGCAAGTCTTGTCTCGTTAATACTAGAGCAGTTGGTTGTTCTTTTGATTCTACCGCAAGTCTCCATGCTGCTTGTGTTTCATTTGCGTCAGCAGGACGAATTAAGGATAATCCTGGTATAGCACGCAATGCTGCCAAATGCTCTACAGGCTCGTGTGTAGGTCCATCTTCACCGACCGCAATGGAATCATGGGTAAATACGTACGTAACCGGTGTGTTCATAATAGAAGATAAACGAACAGCTGGACGTAAATAGTCACTAAACACGAAGAACGTACCTGCGTACACATTTAAACCACCGTGTAATGCCATTCCATTCAACGCTGCTCCCATTGCATGCTCACGAACACCAAACCAAATATTTCTCCCAGCGTAGTTTTCACGAGTATAATCATCTTCATCATTCATAGTTGTTTTATTGGATCCCGCTAGGTCAGCGCTTCCGCCGAATAAGTTAGGAACTGCTTTTGCAATTGCATTTAGAACCTTCCCGGAAGATGCCCTTGTTGCTAACGTGTCTTTACCAGGCTGGAATACTGGAAGTTCTTTCTCCCATCCAGCAGGAAGTTCTCCGTTAATAGACAGTTCAAGCTCTTTAGCTGCTTCTGGATATTTCTCTTTGTAAGCAGTAAATAATTCATTCCATTGTGATTCCTTTTCTGCACCGTCTTTTACGATTTTTTCATTAAAATCCGCATATACTTCATCTGGCACATGGAAATCCTCATGTGTCCATTTGTAATATTCTTTTGTTAGTACTACTTCATCTGCTCCTAAAGGTGCACCATGTGATGATGCAGACGCAGATTTATTTGGAGATCCATAACCAATTATTGTTTTTATCTCAATTAATGTTGGCTGGGCTGTATTGTTTTGTGCTTCTTTAATCGCATGACGAATCGCATTTAAATCGTTTCCGTCTTCAACACGAATCACCTGCCATCCATAAGCCTTAAAACGTTGCTCTGTATTATCAGAGAAGGAACGATTCAAGTCACCATCAAGTGAAATATCGTTTGAATCATATAACGCAATTAACTTGCCTAGACCTAAATGTCCTGCAAGGGATGCTGCTTCATGTGAAATACCTTCCATTAAATCGCCATCACTAACAAGTGCATACGTGTAATGGTCAACAATAGATAAATTTTCTTTATTAAACTTAGCCGCTAAATGAGCTTCAGCCATTGCCATACCAACAGACATTGCAATCCCTTGTCCAAGTGGACCAGTTGTTGCTTCGACACCATCTGTATGGTTTACTTCAGGATGTCCGGGTGTTTTTGAATCCCATTGGCGGAAATTTTTCAAATCATCAATTGTAACATTGTAGCCAGATAAGTGAAGCAAGCTGTATAATAGCATGGATCCATGTCCCGCAGAAAGTACGAACCTATCTCGGTTAAACCATTTCGAATTCTTTGGATTATGATTCATGAAGTCTGCCCACAGTGTATATGCCATTGGCGCAGCTCCCATTGGTAATCCTGGGTGACCGGAATTCGCATGCTCAATCGCATCAATCGACAAGGTACGAATTGTATTTACTGATAACTGTTCAATCTCATGTGACATAGTTTCTTGCACCTCTCGTTTCTATATTAATGGAGTATTCTACTTCATTCTATAATGAAACCGGTTTTGTAACAAGTAATTCCCTCTATTTTGTTTGCTGTCCAAACAAAATAGATTATAAATAAGTAAATAAACAGTCATACAAACAAAGAACAGATGATCACTTATCTAATTGATCAAACTGTTCTTTACGATAGGGTGCATTAACAATTAATGCATTTTATTTCTTTTTTGTAAATCTCGTACTTTTTGTGGTGTAACATCATTTCCAGCAGGGTCAATTACTGTCATTGTTTTAAATTGGTTTTTAAAAGAACTCCGTACATTATTCAAATATTCTTCTCTTAATTGCTTTTGTTCTTTTTTTTCCTTTTCCGATAACCCTTCTTCTTTAGCTTTTTTTGCTAATATATTAATACGTTCTAGTTTTTCTTTCGTTAGCATAGAACGGACCTCCCACTGTATAGTATAACAAAAAACAAAGACAAGAATAACATACCTATTCCTGTCTTTACATCGTACTCTACACGCTTCAGATATTCAAGTATTTCGAAATTCCTGATACCTGCGATGAACCGTTGCTTTTGAAACGTTATATCCCAAGCCATTTAATGTTTTTGCAATTTCGTCAAAAGTGAGGTTATTTTGACGCAGGCGGACAACTTCTTCAATAGGAAAAGATATACGATCTCTGCCTGGCGCATGATTTGAATTAGAAAGGTTTTTACTCGGGTTATACCCTTCCCGAATCGCTTTATTCATCCCGCGTTTAATCTTCATATTATGAATTTTGCGCTGATATTCCTCTACAATTCCTACAATCTGCAAAACCATTGAATCTGACTCTGTTAATTCCAATTCCCCATCGTGCATCACAGTATAGATAGGGATCTGCATTTTATTTAGCTGATGAAATAGAGCAATCTTCGTATTCCCTCTGCCAAGTCTTGTCTCATCTTGAATTAATAAACAATTGGCTTTGTTTGCAGCAAAACAATCAAGCATTTTAAATATACCTTCTCGTTCAATTTCATAGCCGCTCTCTTGTTCCTCAATACAATCAGCAACCGTAAAATTATGTTTATCTGCAAGCTTGTAAAGCTCTTGCTTCTGCCTGGCTAAAGATGTCTCTTGTGTCTTTTTATCTGTGCTGACACGGCAGTATATCAGTGCATTCAATGCGTCGTACTCCTTTATTGCAATATTTTACCCGCTAATAATGATAGAAAAGTATAAGAACCCTAATGTTAATGCAAAAGCTACTAAATAAAAAGCATCCGTTTTTGAAATTTTTTCAAACATCATTTATAGCCCCCTTTTTAAGAACTATTGTTCGGTTAACGAAAGTATACTACCGAACATATGGTCCTGTCAACATATTTTTAGAACGAACGTTTGCTTATGTATACGTAAAATGGTAAACTATCATTAATAAATCCTATGTAAGAGGTGAAAAAGAGATGACAAAACTTTCAAAAAGGCAACAAATGATTCTTGATTTTATAAAAGATGAAGTTAGTAAAAAAGGATATCCACCATCTGTACGGGAAATAGCAGCTGCTGTTGGTCTTGCCTCCAGTTCTACTGTACACGGACATCTCGAAAGAATTGAATCGAAAGGATATATTCGCCGGGACCCTACGAAACCAAGGGCGATTGAAATTATGGATCTATCAGAAGAGAGTCATATTCCAAAAGAAGAGGTTCGCTATGCACCAGTGATTGGTAAGGTTACTGCTGGAATCCCGATTACTGCCGTTGAAAACATTGAGGAATTCATTCCACTTCCGAGTACAACCGCAAGCCCTGATGATAATTTATTTATCCTGGAAATTGATGGAGAAAGTATGATAGAGGCCGGTATTCTTGATGGTGATATGGTTATTGTAAAGCAGCAAAACACGGCAGATAATAGTGATATTGTTGTGGCAATGACCGAAGATAATGAAGCAACCGTGAAACGCTTTTTTAAAGAAAAAGGTCATATTCGTCTGCAGCCAGAAAATGCAACAATGGAGCCTTTAATTTATCAAAATGTTACAATTTTAGGAAAAGTAATAGGCCTGTACCGGAACATCCATTAATTTATTGACCTTTCTTCAACAACAGCTAAAAGGTGCGAATCCCATGCATATGCATAATAGTCTAGCCCTAACACAAAAGTGTTGGGCTATTTTTTTATGAACAGCACGCACTTGCTGTAAGCAGCACGCAGAATAGTTCTATAAAAATAGAAAAAGTACCGTTCACCCCTATAATTCGCCTAATAAACGATTAGATTATAAAAACAGACGCTGTGTCCATTTGTTAGTTTGGTGATTATTTCGTGGGTACAAGCCAAACATCAAGCATTGAGCTTCATTAAATATTTAACCGCACTCACCAAATAAACACGCTTCATAATTCGTTAAATACTGCTCTCTTTCCCAAGGGTGAACAGTTGTTCTAATTCTATACTATAAAATAATTCTATTTCATACTCTTTCAAGTTCTCGATTACATTGAATTTTAGTATTTTCCACTTCGTAAATTAGAACATCTGATATTAATAGTTTTGGGGCATCACTGGGGCGTGAATTGGGGAATAATATTTTTGACTGTCTTAGCTTTGATGTCTGTCATTTTAAACGTGTTTCTTCCTATTTATATAGTACACCATCTAACATAAACCATCATAATAAGAAAGCCGTACTAAAACAAAGCGACAACGCAATCATAGCATAATTTATTAACCGCACTTATTGCGGTTTTTGTTTACATAAAAAATAACCCCTAAATGGAGTTAATCAAAATACTATGGTGCTCTTTAACAAAAGCACCATAGAGTTGAAGATAAAAAAATAGACTTTTATTAAACAATCGCGCCCTATTGTTTAAGAGTGTCTGTGTTTCACATTATATTCTTTAATACCATCTCTCAGCGTAAATGTCCTGTTCCAGGCAGCAGCTTGTATACCTTGTAAGTGGCATTTCATCGACATGGTTGATAGCTGATTACGATGAAGAGAGCTTGCCCTTGAATTGATTGAGCTTTTCAGTTGTTTCTTCAATCAGCTTTGTCACCTTATTGGTATCCGGCTTTTCTTTCTGTGCCTCGCCGATGAGCGGATACAGGCTCTCTTCAATATTTTCATAAGCATCTGGATTTTGTTCTTCTACCTTCTCTTCAATGGGCTCCCAGTTTTCTGAAAGGGATTTTCCTTTACTATTGATATTATCGGTGTCATCCGGCGAGGTTTCAGCGGTATTCTTCAATTCCTGAAGGGAAGTCAATACCTTTTCAATCCCTTTATTCAAAGAGTCTGAACTGTTTTCCTCTCCATTTTTAGGAGCTTGTTCTGATTTCTGTTCATTTTCTTCGTTTGATGATTCGCTATCGTTGCCCGATGCACAGGCGGATACTACCACGGCAGTGATTAAGAATACGGACAGCAACAATAAGTTTAATTTTTTCATCTTAACACCTCTTTTATTAGTTTGTTCCATTTTAACAACGGATAAACGTCAAGTGAAATAAATATTAATAATAGTCATAATAGGAATTTTCTATAAAGGAATCCGAAGCTTCCGAATTGGGAATATTCAATTAATTCCAGTAATCTAGCCCGATTGCCGAAAAGATGATCAGACCGAACATTTTAGCTATCCTGTCAGTTAATTGAAAGGACCGCCATATGAACGGTCTCCTTATTGTATCAATGCACCGGTTAGCTTAATATTAACATTTGCATATCATTAAAATATTTCCATCAGGATCTTTGAAATTAAAATAATGATTATGTTCGATTTGTGTAATTAAATCAACGTCTTTATTACTCATAAAATCAAATGCTTCTTCAATGTTTTTTGTATTGAAGTGGAATGCTGGGGTTTTAAATACTTTATCCTCTGAATAAATCTTGCTGTCTAACACAATCCCTGTGCCTTCCATAGGTATAACGTAAAGATGACCAAACTGAATTTCTCCATCTGTCTTTAGTCCTAAAATATCGCAGTACCAATCTCTCGCCTTCTCTATGTTGCTTACTGGGATAAATACTGTTCCGATTTGTTTTAAAATTGGATTATACATAAAAACACCCCTTTAAATGAGTCTATTAAATATTTCCATATATTTAATATAAAATCCTGCTTCTTTAGCATAAAATGAACGCCATTGTGACGATCTCATTGTTTTATTAAAGCAGCAGCTAACAAAATGATAATTTAATTATTTCATATTAACTAAGAGTGTACTTCATCTTCCTTTGTTTTATCCAAATATTCGAAGAAACCCAAATGATTTCCCCAAGGGTCTGTAAAGGATTGATACCATTTTTGACCCTCCTTAATATCTTTTACACGGAATTGAATCGCCATTTCAAAAATCAATATTATCTTCCCCCCTACCACCGTCTAACAAAATCACTACATATACCGTCAATTAATAATTGTGGGCTAATGCAGTTATAACAAAAAAGGGTATTTGTTTTAGATGAGCTGTCCATACCTATCTAACCTCTACGAATACACTATTTAATGAGAAGGAAAAAAAGATGGTGGTGTTTAAGTGTATAGAAGAGTCAAGGATAATGAAAACAAACCGAGATCAACTTGTCAAAGACTTGCAGATATTATCGGTGGTGAAGTAATACAATCGGAACCTGTTTGTGTAGTGATGCGGCTTCGTGACGATATTAGAGCATCTATCTTAGGTCGTCGCACGCGTTCTCCACTAGCCCTTCCTTTCATGTTATCCTTTGAAGATAATGGTTTAAATTTAGGAGAAACTGTTATTCTTCAAAAGGAAGTGAATCCTATGATTCATGCATTGCAAAGAAGGGGAATTATCGTAACAGCATTTCATAACCACTGGTTGTTTGAAGAACCTAGGTTAATGTACTTGCATTGGGAGAATGTTGGTATGAATCCATTCGATTTTGCAAAGAAAAGTTTTGCAGCCGCAAAAGAAGCTGGTCTATTTTAAAAATTGAGCCATTGTGACATATAATGAACACAATGGCTTTTTTCTGTCAACCCTAGCCTAGATACTTGATTCGCTAAAAATAAAGCAAATGACTGGCGAGGTTATGGAGCGATATTATACAGGTGATAAAGCAGGACCGTTTGATTGTAAAGATAGACGATGGAATGTATTAGAAAACCTTGATATATAGGAATTTAATAATCTTTTTATTATTTTGCCATATTTTAAGGTATAATATTTTTGAGGTGAGTACAATATGGATTTTAAATCTATTGCTAAAAAAGGTGCTAAGGCATGGAAAGATATGGATGCACAAAAAAAGGACAAATTAAAGCAAGAAATCAACAAGAAAGTAAAGAGCGAATCTGCTAACAAGATGATTAATAAACTATTTAAATAAACCCACAATTATTTAGGGCTAGGCGTGCGAATAAAAACTTATCATTTTGAATATCCTATAAACAAAAAGTAGGAGATAATCAATGAAAAACTTAACTCGTGACCAAGTAATAGAAAGTCTTAATTTATTATTACATGAGGGTGTTACCGATAAATTAAACGAACAAGTGAAAAATGCAGGTGAACGGTGAACATGGTTATCCAAGCTTTTTGGTAACTAGTAGCAGAGGAGAATCTGTTGAAGTGCTCCTTGATTGGAATAAAGAAGAAGATATTTTATCTTACTCAATAAATGAAGATTTCAATTCAGAATAAAAACAGCCCCCACAATTAGGTGGTTACCCCTAAAAGTTAGAGTTTTATTATGCAGCTGATTGGCTGGATTGAGTTCGGTATTCGACTGGACTCATTCCAGCCAATTTTCCTTTTGAACGTTCTTGGTTGTACCAGTAGATATACTCTTCAATTCGTCTTTTTAATTCTTCATAGCTTACTAATTCTCCCCCATAATACATTTCTTGTTTTAAAATGCCAAAGAAATTCACCATAGAAGCGTTGTCTGCGCAGGTTGCTTTACGTGACATGCTTTGGAATAATTTATTTTCTTTTAATGTCCTCACCCATTGGTTGTGCTGGTAATGCCTTCCCTGATTGGAATGAATGGTGGTACGATAGGTTGCACGATTCTTTATTATCTCTATTGCCTCTTGTAAAGGTTCCATGACAAGATCTAATGTTGGACGTTTCTTGATTTCATACGCAATAATTTCTCAATTATAAAGATCAAGAATCGGATTTAAATATAACTTCACTTCACCAAGACATTTGAATTCTGTAATGTCCGTTACTAGTTTTTGAAGAGGAATAGGTGTGTAAAAGCGGCGAGATAATCGGTTTTTAACTACTTTTCCAACCTTCCCTTTGTAGGAATTGTATTTACGGGATTTCCGCATAAATACATTTCAATCCCAATTCTCGCATAATACGATACACCTTTTTATGATTAATTTGATGTCCTAATTTCTTTAATTCTTTCGTGATACGTTTATAGCCATAGCGTTCATGAAACTTTTTAAATAGGCGTGTAATGAGTTCTTTTAATTCTGTATCCGTATCTTCTCTGCCAAAACTCTTTACATGGTAGTGGTAGGTTGCTTCAGGAATACCTATGACATAGAGAATATCTTTTAATCGAAATCCTTCTTCTTTGAGTTCGAATGCCACCTTTGCTTGTGCTTTTCGTGGAAGGCATTCGGATCCTCCCGAAAAGCTCTCAACTTTTTTAGGTACGCATTTTCTAGTCGCAATAATTCATTCTCACGTTCTAATTCTTCTTCACGTGTTAACTTCTTTTCTTCTTTTTCCTTTTGCTTACTGGTTTTCTTAGACATAGAAGGTCGCCCCTTTGGTTTTGTTTTCAGGCCTTCTATTCCTTGTTCGCGACATGCTTTCAACCAGCGCACAATTAAGGAAGGGTTGTTCAAATGAAATTGAACAGCAGTTTCTTGATAAGAAGCACCTGTCTCCAACATAAATTGTACAGCATCTAATTTAAATTGAACAGAATACTCCTTCTTCGTCTTTCTTCGTTTTAACCCTTCCATGCCCTGTACTTTATAAGACCTCACCCAATTTTTTAATGGGGTACTACTGGGCATATTATATTTTTTCGCCAACGATTTATATCCAAGATGACCATACAAATACTCGGTGACAAGCTTTATTTTAAATTCTTCATTATATTTGACCATAAAAACACCCCCGAAAATTAGATTTCTACTCTAACTTTCGGGGGGCGGTACCTTAAGTGGAGGCTTATTTTTTTATAAAAGTTCTTATTAGTAATATCTGTTACAACAATGACAGAATTTCTTCTTACAATTATTAAAGTGGTGGTGGCAATGACACCAATCATCATGCTTCTCTTTACATGGATCGAAAAAATCATGCTTCTCTTTACATGGATCAAAAAAGTCATGCTTCTTTTTACATGGATTAAAAAAGTCATGCTTCTTTTTACATGGATTAAAAAAGTCATGCTTCTCTTTACATGGATTAAAAAAGTCATGCTTCTCTTTACATGGATCGAAACAGACATACTTCTTTTTACATGGATCGAAACAGACATGCTTCTTTTTACATGGATCAAAACAGCTCATAACTTCTACCTCCTTCATTATAAATTATGCAACTAAGAATTAAAGGGGTGGACAAAGTTAATAGTAGAAAACACATTTTTATATTTAAAAAAATTACTAATTGCTGTTAGAGAGAGAATAATAGATTAATTTACTTGAAACGTAACTTAGATCAATTGAACAAATGAAATGCAATGAAAATGTTTATTGGCAAGTTCATAAAAGACTTAACAAATTGATTGTGATAAAACTCGTAAGAAAAGTAATAAAAAAAAGATTCAAAGAGATAATTTAATTTGAGGGTATGACTTATAAAGTGTTATCCATTGAAAGATATACCCCCACAATTAAGTGGAGGCCTGTTAAGTGGAGGCCTGTTTTTCTGTACAGCTAGAAAAAAATAGGTAAACATTAATATTAAAAGATAGTATAAATTGAATTTAACAGTAAATAATACTTAATGCGAAGGCTTTAAAGCCTCCCTTTTCCCTTAAGCGCCCTTATGTATGTGAGGGCATTTTTACTTAACTCTTAGCCTTTGTCCCGGCTTAATTACGTCGCCAGTCAATCCATTAAGGCACTTGATAGTATTAACAGTAGTATTATACTGCTGTGCAATACCCCACAACGTCTCCCCAGATTTCACTGTGTGGTATACAGCTCCTACACAACTGAAAATTAAAACACATCATCTTTGCTGGACTTAGAATCGATATTCATTTTCATGCTATCAATATCCTTCTCATTTTCCTTAGATCGATTTTCAGCACCTTTAGCAATCTCTTACGTTTCATTCTTTCATATCCAACAAGCTATCTAATTTGCCATTGTGATCAGCAAGCGAAACCTTAACTTCCATAAGGATCGTCATGAACTTTTCCATTTCCACTCTTCCTTATTGTCTGGCATGCTCGACCCCCTAACTATATTTTTCTGCATAAAAAAAGACACCTGTTAAGATGCCTTTTTTTGATCCACTAAGATATCTATTAAGCTTATAATTAATGAATCTAGCTTAGCAGTATTTAGTATTTTTCCTTTATCTAAATAATATCCGTATTCTCCAAGACAAATTAAAAGAACAGTAAATGCCATAGACAAGAAAGGTTATTTAGGTAGAACTGTTATGGATAATTGAAATAGATAAGCGAGCATTGCGGTATAAAATATAACTGTAAAGAGATTAGTATTATTACTTTCCTTGATTGATAAAATCTGTGCTTTTAAAATTTATAATTCAATATCCAATACGATGAATACATGAATAAAATACTAAAATGAAAAAATTTGGGGCATATCTGGAGCACAGGTGTTTTACGTTTTCTATTTATGATCCGTGCCCCAAGCGTAAACCCCAAGAATTTTCAATTCGTTTCAATCATTTATTGGGTGATTATTTCGTGGGTACATGCCAAACATCAAGCATTGAGCTTCATTAAATATTTAACCGCACTCACCAAATAAACACGCTTAATAATTTGTTAAATACTGCTCTCTTTCCCAAGGGTGAACAGTTGTTCTAAACATATCCCATTCGATTTCCTTCGCTTCAATAAAATGTTCAAATAAATGCTCACCTAGCGCCTCTACAAGTACATCATCTTTCTTTAATTCACTCAAAGCATCCATTAATGTCGCAGGCAAATCTTTGATTCCATTTGCTTCGCGCTCAGCTTTATCCATAACATAAATATTACGGTCAATCGATACTGGCGGCTCCATTTCATTCTTAATACCATTTAATCCGGCTGCCAACAATACAGAAAGCGCCATATATGGATTTGCAGATGGATCAACACTTCGAACTTCAATACGAGTGCTTAAACCTCTAGATGTCGGGATTCGAATTAATGGACTTCGGTTTGAACCAGACCAAGCAACATAACAAGGTGCTTCGTAGCCAGGCACTAATCGTTTATATGAATTTACAGTTGGATTGGTAATGGCAGTAAAATTCGTAGCATGCTCTAAGATGCCAGCAAGGAAATGAAATGCTGTGCCACTTAATTCCATATCACCATTTTTATCGAAGAACGAATTCTCTTTACCAGAGAATAAGGACATATTCACATGCATTCCTGAACCATTTACCCCGAAAAGTGGTTTTGGCATAAATGTAGCATGCAGGTTATGCTTTCTTGCAATGGTTTTAACAACCAATTTAAAGGTTTGAATATCGTCAGCATGTTTGATGGCATCAGAGTATTTAAAATCAATTTCATGCTGTCCTGGAGCAACCTCGTGGTGTGAAGCTTCAATTTCAAAGCCCATTTCTTCCAGTTCGAGAACAATATCTCTGCGACAGTTTTCCCCCAAGTCTGTAGGTGCTAAATCAAAATATCCACCATGGTCATTTAATTCAAGTGTAGGGTCACCATTTTCATCCAGTTTGAATAAAAAGAATTCAGGTTCAGTCCCAATATTAAACGCAGTGAATCCCAGCTCTTCCATTTTCTTTAAATTACGTTTCAGATTGTATCTAGGGCATCCAGAAAATGGTGTGCCATCCGGGTTATAAATATCACAGATAAAACGTGCAACTTTTCCTTTTTCTGATGTCCACGGGAAAACTACAAACGTGTCTAGATCCGGATGTAATCGCATATCCGATTCTTCAATCCGTACAAATCCTTCAATTGAAGAGCCATCAAACATCATCTTATTATCTAAAGCTTTATCTAGTTGACTTAATGGAATTTCCACGTTTTTGATTGTTCCAAGCATATCCGTAAATTGCAAACGAATAAACTTAACATTTTCCTCTTTGATTTGCTTTTTGATGGATTCCTTCGTAAACCTTTCTCCCATTATCATATCTCCTCCTAAAAAAATATATTGTAAGTATGCATTTGGGAAGCTTTTGCAAAATGCTTCCCATACATACTTAGCACCTGTTCCAGTGAAGCTTATACATTGGAATGAAATGTATGCTTCTTGATGAATGGCTTAGCTGCATCTATACAGTTGGGTAAATTGTTATATAAACTTAACTGCGAAAAAATCTTGAAAGCTCGCCTTGTCGTAAACTTGTTCTTCCTAGTCTGCCAACTTCATTTAATTCATTTTTTAATATTTTTCGAAGTTCTTTATCAGATATATCCGATTTCTTCTCAATCCTATCTTCTACGATTACCTCTCCATCAAGCAAAAGTTTTATCCCTGCTAAATTCAATCCTCTATCAAGAAGATTTTTAATTTCTAAAAGTTTATCAACATCATTGAAGGAAAACAAACGCTGATTACCAGAGGTTCGTTCTGGAGCGATTAAACGATTCTCTTCATAATATCTGATTTGTCTCGCTGTTAGTTCCGTTAGTTTCATAACAATTCCAATTGAGAACAAGGGCATCGAACGACGATCTTGATCATTCACAAGATAACCCCCTAAGCTTTTATGAAACCAGTATAAATTATGTAAGATACCATGTCAAACAAATGTGAGGAAACCTAACAAAAGCTTAAAAACAACCTTTCACACTCTTTTCTTCCCTATTCTGCAGATAAAAAACCTTTTTGGTGTAATACTTTTACAGATTCTTTTAAGGCAATTTTCACGTGAGAATAGGTTAGTCCACCTTGAACAAATGCTGTAAACGGCTCTCGAATCGGTCCATCCGCTGACAACTCAATGCTCGCACCTTGTATAAATGTACCAGCCGCCATAATGACTTGATCCTCATATCCAGGCATTTCACTGGGATATGGCGTAACAAAGGAATTTACTGGTGAATGTTGCTGGATTGCTTGACAAAAGGCTATCATTTGACTTGCATCTTTGAATGTAACTGACTGAATTAAATCTGTTCGTTTATCTTCATAGCCTGGTGATGTTTGAAATCCTGCTAGGTCCAAAAAACGCGCGGTTAACACCGCTCCCTTTAACGCTTCCCCAACGATATGCGGAGCAAGGAAGAAACCTTGGTACATTTCCTGAAGCATATTCATCGTTGCACCAGTTTCTTTACCAAGACCAGGAGCTGTTAATCGATTCGCACATTGATGAATTAAATCAGCTCGTCCAACAATATACCCTCCAGCTCGCACGATCCCGCCGCCCGGATTTTTTATTAATGAACCAGCCATGATGTCCGCCCCTACCTGAAGCGGTTCTTTATCTTCCACAAATTCACCATAGCAATTATCAACAAAAATAATTATGTTCTCATTGATTTCTTTTATAAAGCGAACCATGTCACCAATTTCGTCCACTGTAAAAGATGGCCTTTCATCATACCCCTTTGACCGTTGTATTCCGATAACCTTTGTTTTTTCGTTAATTGATTCTTTTACTTTTACATAATCGATTGAACCATTTTCTGTTAGGGAAACTTCATTATAATTAATATGGAATTCTATTAATGAACCCGCATTATTTCCTCGCTTACCAATCACTTCTTCTAATGTATCGTATGGTTTTCCAGTTATATAAACTAATTCATCATTTGGACGCAATAATCCAAATAAAGCTGTTGAAATCGCATGTGTTCCAGAGACGATTTGCGGGCGAACCAGTGCATCTTCGCCGCCAAAAACATTTGCATAGACTGCTTCTAAACCTTCTCGTCCTAAATCATCATACCCATAGCCACTTGTTGAATTAAAATGACTATCGCTAATTCGATTTTGAATAAAAGCATCGAGCACTTTTTTTTGATTTATTTCTACAGTCTTATTAATTTCTTTAAAGCGTTCGCTGCACTCATTTTCCGCTTGTGTTATCCATTTTTCTATCATATTTTGTTTCTCCTCTTCCAGCTGTTCGTTGTTCATCAAAAGCAAGTTTGCTTTTGATTATTGCAGGTAATGATTTAATGCATGATCTTTTCTTATATATCCTTGAATAAGATAGCTATTTTTCTCTTCTTCAAATAGTTTGCGTGTAATAATTGTTTCTTGGATCAGTTTATTAATTAAGCTCCCTTGATCGGGTTTTAATTCTACCGAATAGTGCTGCCATTGTTCTTTAAGCATATCTTCTACTTTTTGCAGCACTTGCTCATTATCATTTTGATTATAAGCACTTATAAAAAGGTATGGATGATTATCCGGTATAAAATCCCCGCTCACCATGTCTTTTTTATTATACAGTGTCAGCATTGGTAAGTGTTCTGCACCAAGTTCTTCAAGCAAGTGATTTACAGTATCCTGCTGCTCCACTCGGTTCGGATGGGATGCATCTACCACATGCAACAAAAAATCTGACTCAACTACTTCTTCTAAAGTTGACCGAAAAGATGCGATTAATGCCGTTGGAAGTTCCTGAAGAAACCCAACCGTATCTGTCATAAGCAGTTCGAATCCTGATGGCAAACGCACTTTTCTCGTCAAAGGGTCTAATGTTGCGAAAAGAAGATCCTCTTCAAGTGAATTACTCATCGTTAATCGGTTAAATAACGTTGATTTTCCTGCGTTTGTATACCCTACGATTGCAATTTGGAGAATCGCGTTATTTTTTCTTCTTTTGCGGTACTGGGTTCTTTGATTAACAACGAGCTTCAATCTTCGCTTAATATCATCAATTCGCTTATTGATATGCCTGCGGTCCGTTTCCAGTTTTGTTTCCCCTGGACCTCTTGTACCAATTCCGCCTCCAAGCCTTGACATGGCAACACCTTGACCGTGTAATCTTGGCAGCATATATTCTAGCTGAGCAAGCTCAACCTGCAGTTTACCTTCCTTGGTCCTTGCCCGCATTGCAAATATATCAAGAATAAGCTGGCTGCGATCAATAATTCTTACTCCAAGAAGATCCGTTAAATTTCTTAATTGTCCTGCCGAAAGTTCATCATTCGACAGGACGAGATCAATTTCTGTTTCTTCCATTACTGCAAGCATTTCATGCACTTTTCCCTCGCCTATATATGTAGCAGGATGGATACGGTTTCTATTTTGTGTCATTACCTTTTCTACCGTTCCGCCTGCAGTTTTACTAAGTGAGATTAATTCTTCTAATGTGGATTGAAATTGATCATCATTTTGTGTCTTTTGTTTGACTGCAATAATTAGTATTTTTTCTTTAGACATTTGTAACCTCTTTCTTTTGTCTCCTGCTTTTTAATCCCATCATATCAAAGAACGTAACTGAGATAAAATCACTATTCATTAATCTGTCTCTAACTGCAGATCATTTCCAGTAAGCTGAATCAAATCTTTTGTTGTATACGTACCTTGCTCTAAAACCCGCACTGCTTGTAATCGAATGGCCCGCTCAATTACATTTCTGACATACCTTGCATTAGAAAAGTTCCTATTCTTTTCATAGAGCTTTTTATAAAGATGATTTCGCAGTTCTCTTTCTGCTTCCATTGTAAGTTTGTATTCTCTGATGGAAGCCATTTGTTTTGCGATCTCCATTAATTGATTGACTTCATAATTTGCAAACTCAAGGATAAAAGGAAATCTCGATTCTAAACCAGGGTTAAACGTCAAAAAGCGGTCCATCTCATAGGGATAACCAGCTAAAATAAGTACAAAATCATCATGATTGTCCTCCATATGCTTTACTAATGTGTCAATTGCTTCTTTGCCAAAATCCTTTTCACCGCCCCGTGCCAAGGAGTAAGCTTCATCAATGAACAATACGCCCCCCATTGCTTTTTGAATGATTGCCCGGGTTTTTTGTGCGGTTTGACCAATATACTCCCCAACCAAGTCCGCTCTTTCAGCTTCTATAAAATGTCCTTTTGAAAGAATATTCATTTCATAATACATTTTAGCCAGTTTTCTAGCTACCGTCGTTTTACCTGTCCCAGGGTTTCCTTTGAAAAGCATATGCAATACTTGCCTTGAACTTTTTAGTCCCATTTCTTTTCGTTTTTCATTCATTAAGATGGTTGCATAAATTTCTTTAACTGTCTGTTTCAAATTATTCATTCCTACAAAGGAAGAAAAAGCTGTATCCACTTTGCTGAACGGACTATTTTCAATAGATAGTGGTTTTGAGTTAAGTTCAGTATCTTTTCGATCCTGCAAAACTATATTGATTTTTCCATTTTTATATCCCTGCATCTGTGTCACTGTGAAATCACCCCTTATTCAATCCCATTATACGCAAACAGGGAGATTTGCGTGACAATAGCCCATGATGAGGAATTCGAAATGCATTTGCAGATGTTTGAATATTATTTCAACCATATAATCAGGAAAACGGACGCTGCAATTAGCGTCCGTTTGAATAGCTATTCTTTATCCAATGTTACATTTTTAACTGGAGCAAAGGTTGAGATAGCATGTTTAAAAATAAGCTGCTGTTTACCATCCGTTTCAACTAAAACTGTAAAATTGTCAAATGCTTTAACTATACCCCTTAATTGAAAGCCATTTGTTAAGATTACAGTCACTGAGATATGATTTTTTCTCAATTGATTTAAGTATTGATCCTGAATATTGACTGATTGAGCCATCAAACTTCCTCCTCTTTTCTATCTGTATGTATTAATTCTATCATTTTTTCAAAATTCCTGCTAATTCCTTGAAAATTAATGAAAAATCTTTATCGATTGTAGAGGGTGTTACAGAATACCAAGAGATATTCATTTTATTTTTAAACCAGGTATATTGTCTTTTGGCATATCTTCTGGAATTTCGTTTTAATAATTCTATGGTTTCGTCCAAGCTTTGTTCGCCTTTAAAATAGCTGATCCATTCTTTATAGCCAATCGCTTTCATCGATTGACAATCAGCATATCCTTTATCGTATAGCTTTTTTACTTCTGTAAGCAAACCTTCTTCAATCATCTGGTCTACCCGCTTGTTTATTCGTTCATACAGTAACGTTCTTGACATTTCTAATCCAAGTAATATGGGATTATATGGAGACTCCATTACTTGATTTTTTTCATAATCGCTCATTGTCATTCCAGTTGTTTCATAGATTTCTATTGCTCGAATGACACGACGATGATTATTTGGATGAATTTTTTTTGCTTGCTCTGAATCGATTCGCTCCAGCTGCTGATATAGTGACATAATTCCTTCTGTTTGTGCTCTTTCCTCCAGCTTTTTCGAGAGTATCGGGTTCCTCTTGCGTTCGGAAAAATTATAGTCATAAAGTGCTGCTTGTATATACAATCCACTGCCGCCAACAATAATTGGCAGTTTTCCACGTGCTGTAATATCTGTTATGTATTGCTGCACCAGCTCCTTAAAATCAGCTGCAGAGAATTCCTCATCCGGTTCTCTTATATCAAGCATGAAATGCGGAATACTTTGCATTTCCTCCTGCTTAATTTTCGCTGTACCTATATCTAGCCCTTTATATACTTGCATGGAGTCTCCGCTGATAATTTCACCATTAAATCGCTTAGCAAGCTCAATACTCAATTTCGTTTTACCAACAGCGGTCGGTCCCATAATTGCAACTACATTTTTTTTCATAGTATTCCCCTACATTACATTTTTATTCATAGGCTGTATATGCCTTTAACATCCATACTTCTTTCTCTAGCTGTCCTTGTAGTGTTATTAACAAATCTGATGTTGGTTCATCATTTGAATCCTCAGCAAGCGGGATTCCTGCTTGTTTAATTTCGGATATGATTTGAGTGAAATCATGAATTAATTGTTGAATGATCTCCTTCTCTTTATCATCTGCATTCGCTTCCTCCAATGTTGATTCTTTTAAATACTTGCTCATTGTAGCAAGCGGCTTTCCCTCAATCATTAAAATCCGTTCCGCGATTTCATCCATATCTGCCGCAAATCGAGTGTACAATTCCTCCATCTTTTCATGCAGCTGAAAAAAATGTCTCCCTTGAACAAACCAATGGTAGCGATGTAATTTAACATACATAACAAAGTAGTTTGACAGTAATTGATTTAAAAAATTCACTAGCTTTTGATTATCCAATTTACCCACACCTAAATTGTATTTGCATTGATGCATAGTATTAGCTTTGTCAAGGAGTGGGCAAATTATACATTTTAAATATAATCCTGTACGGATATAGCAGTATGGAATATTAATTCGAAAACCATAATATATTGACTCAATTTACTTACCAAACTATGCTAATATCCAAGTATGTTGGACTTCACTTTTTTCATATGAACAATATATAGACTTCTAACTAACTGCTAAGGTATGAGTAAGTCCCGCCGTCCGGGATTGCTTCGGGCAGATGCTTTCCGTGGGCACGGCCTCAGCCGAAAACCACTTCCTGCGAGTCTTCAGACACGTGCTATTCCCACAGGACAAGGAATGCTTCGTCAGCATTTAGATCCTATTTTCAAGGAGTCACCGCCCTACGCTCACCCCGACTGGTTAGAATGAAAACTTTGTTTATGTTGCTGCTGTGGAAGGTAGCAAAGCAAAAGTGTGTTTCCGGAGCGGGCATACGCACAACCCGTAATTGCACAATCCGAAGTTTCTTTCAAATACGGCGAACTAAATTTGGGTTAGTTACATAACTCGCTTGAACATTTTTTCCAATTCATACGTTGAAAAGTGAACGATGATTGGTCTGCCGTGTGGACATGTGAATGGATCGGTTGTTGTCCGCAAATCTTCCAGGAGTCGAAACATTTCTTCTTGCTTTAGATAATGGTTTGCCTTGATGGAACGTTTGCAGGACATTAAAATTGCTGCTTCCTCACGAATCGATTCAATATTTAATTTCTCTTCATTCATAATTTGCTCGACCATCTCACGTATAATCTCTTCCTCAAATCCTTTCGGAAACCAATTCGGATGTGAGCGGATTACATAGGTTTGATTCCCAAAAGCTTCGAAAAATAAACCTACTTTTTCAAAGCTCTCTTTATGTTGTTCAATAAATATTGTTTCTGGTTTTGAGAATTCAAAGGTCATTGGTATGAGCAGTTCCTGAGATTCATTGATGGGCTTACCTAATTTCCCTTTAAAGAATTCATATTTGATTCTTTCCTGTGCAGCATGCTGATCAATCATATATAGCCCGTTTTCATTTTGTGCCAAAATGTAAGTGCCTTGCAGCTGTCCAATTGGATACATAGTGGGTACACGTTGTTTGGCCTCTTCTCCTGGTTGTACTTCATCTACTTCCTGTTGTAATTCCTTTATTTCTGGAATAGGAGAGCTACTCTGTTCAGCTTCTTTTTCGCTTGTTGTATATTTTTCCACGTTTTCTGAAGAAAGAGTTTCCGGATCTCTAATCTCCTGGACTGTCGGATTAAAAGTTATTTCCTGTTCTTTTGACTGCCAGCCACGACTTTCAGACTCTTTATCGACTATAGGTTTATCAAAATTTATTACATGCTGAATCGAGTGCTCTTTCGGCTTCACTTTTCTTTCCATTTCTGGAATTAACGTGATTTCCCGAAACTTTTGCTTAATCGTTTCTTCTATCGCTGTAAAGAGTTCCCTGTCTTTACTAAATCGCACCTCTAGCTTCGTTGGATGAACATTCACATCAACAAGTATTGGATCCATTTTAATTGATAAAACAACAATAGGTGACCGCCCTATTGGCAGAAGCGTGTGATAGGCACGAATAACCGCTTGGTTCAATGCTGCGCTTCGTATATAGCGTCCATTAATTATTGTAGAAACATAGGCCCTAGAAGCTCTTGTTACTTCAGGCTTTGCAATATAGCCCTCTATTGAAAAATCGAGTGTCTCATGCTTAATTCGAAGCATCTTCTTAGCAATATTCATTCCATAAATTTGCGAAATTACTTGCAGAACATCGCCGGTTCCAGCTGTTCTGAATAAGCCTTTTCCATTATGAGTAGCCTCAAATCGTATTTCTGGATGAGAAAGTGCTAATCGATTCAGCAGGTCTGTTATATGGCCTAATTCCGTATGCAAGCTCTTCATATATTTCAGTCTAGCCGGCGTGTTGAAGAAAAGGTCCTCCACTGTAATTTCAGTTCCCTTGCGAGCATCTGATTTTTTCTTTTCCAGTAACTTGCCA
The DNA here is from genome assembly GCF_037963145.1 of Oceanobacillus sp. FSL K6-2867. Classification (NCBI taxonomy): domain Bacteria; kingdom Bacillati; phylum Bacillota; class Bacilli; order Caryophanales; family Bacillaceae; genus Oceanobacillus; species Oceanobacillus sp. FSL K6-2867. Next base: position 4,082,426 of record NZ_CP150144.1, on the reverse strand, counting down.
CCCTCTAGTGACAAAAATGTACTTGCAGCATCACCTTGTGAGGTTTTAATGGTTAGTCTGCTGACAGATGCTATACTTGCTAAAGCTTCTCCACGAAATCCCAAAGTTTTCACATGAAATAAATCCGTCTCGTTTCTTATTTTACTTGTAGCATGCCGGAGGAACGCTTTTGTTGAGTCTTCTTCGGACATCCCGTCACCATTATCCCTAATTTTAATCTGCTGTAAGCCAGCTTCCACGATATCAATTCTAATCCATGTACTGTTTGCATCAATGCTATTTTCGACGAGCTCTTTGACGACAGAAGCCGGCCGTTCAACAACCTCTCCTGCAGCGATTTTATTCGCGAGGTTCTCAGACATTTGTATAATCGTCATGCAAACAATCCTTTCTTATTGCTTCACCATTTTTTGCAGTCTGTACAATTCATTCATTGCTTCCATTGGTGTCATTTCAAATAAATTCAAGTCTTTTAATTCTGTTGCAACCGTATGCTGCTTAACAGGCTGTCTTTCCTTATTCACAGGTGTCTTCTCCTCAACAAAGAAGCTTAATTGACCAGCTTCTATTTTTTCTGTATTCGGTGTTGGATTAACATCACTTTTTTCCAACTGCTCTAAAATAACAGTAGCCCTCTCGATCAAAGCATCTGGCAGCTCTGCAAGCTTCGCAACATGGATACCATAGCTTTGATCTGCTGCACCTTCTTTAATCTGATGAAGAAATACAACTTTTCCTTCATTTTCTTCTGCACGAACATGAATATTTTTAAGATTCGATAATGAATTTTCCAGTTCCGTCAGTTCATGATAATGGGTTGAAAATAATGTTTTGGCATGAATATTATTATGGATATATTCGACAATCGCTTGTGCTAGAGCCATCCCATCATATGTACTCGTGCCACGTCCGATTTCATCCAATAGGATAAGACTTCGTTCTGTTGCATTGGCAATGGCATGATTCGCTTCAAGCATCTCAACCATGAATGTGCTTTGTCCTGAAACCAAATCATCTGCTGCACCTATCCGTGTAAATATTTGATCAAATATGATTAAATCTGCTTCTTCGCAAGGCACGAAACAACCGATCTGCCCCATAATAGCAGTTAATGCCAGCTGTCGCATATATGTGCTTTTACCAGACATATTAGGTCCAGTAATTAACAATATATGCTTATCCTCATCCAATGTAATATCGTTCGGTACAAACGAGCCTTCCTTCATGACCTGCTCCACAACTGGATGTCTTCCACTTTTAATCATTAAACTTTTATTTCCAAATGTTGGACGCTTATAGTTATTTTCTTCACTAACTGTTGCAAACGCTTGTAGAACATCAATTTTACTTACAACATCTGCGAGCTGTTGAAGCTCAGGAATATGTGCTTTTATTTTCTCTCTAATTTCAATAAACAACGTATATTCAAGATCTACACTTTTTTCCTCTGCTTCCAGAATAAGAACCTCTTTTTCCTTCAGTTCAGGAGTGATGTACCGTTCTGCATTTGTTAATGTTTGTTTTCGTTCATATCTTCCTTCAGGCAATAGAGGAATATTGGCCTTTGTCACCTCGATATAATAACCAAATACACGATTATAGCCTATTTTTAGAGATTTAATATTGGTTTCTTCTCTTTCCTTTTGTTCAAGTTCCGCAATCCAGGTTTTCCCGTTTTTAGATGCATCACGGTAAGAATCTAATGTTTCATTATAGCCATGCTTAATAATCGATCCTTCTTTAATGGATATTGGCGGATTATCTACAAGACTAGCATCTAATAATTTGACAAGATACTCTGGGTAGACAAGCTGTTCTGCAAGTTTGCTAAGCTCCTTTACTTGAAATTGCTCTAATGTATTTTTTAACTCTGGAATCTTTTGCAGTGACACTTTTAATTGAATTAAATCTTTAGCATTTACGTTGCCGAATGCAATTCTTCCAGCTAAACGTTCAAGGTCATAAACAGACTTTAAGACCTCGCGCAATGTATCACGCTCCATAAACCCTCGATAAAATCCCTCAACCGCTTCAAGCCGTGCTTCGATTTTATTACGATCAAGCAACGGCCGCTCCAGCCATTTTTTTAGCATTCGTGATCCCATTGCGGTTGCAGTTTTATCTAATACCCAAAGCAGGCTTCCTTGTTTGCCTTTTTTCATAATTGTTTCCGTTAATTCCAAATTTCGTTTGGAATACATATCAAGAGACAGATGGTCCTTTAATTTAATAACTTCTGCAGGCTGAAGATGGTCAAGAGATCTTTTTTGTGTATTTTGGATATAATTCAAAAGACGACTAAATGCTTTCATTAAACGTTCATCATTTAGGTTCTCACTTAGATTGCGATATTCCGCACTAAATGTTACTTCATTTTGATAGGAAAGCGTAACATTTAATCTTTCCTTCAACTGGTTCTGCATTTCTTCCGGTAAATTTGAAGAAATAACAATCTCTCGAATCGGCTGGTTATACAGTTCATGGATAACCGAATCCCATCCACCTGTTATTAAAGCAAGGTGATTTTCCCCTGTTGATAAATCATTATAGGCAATTACAAACGATCCATCCTTAAAGTGGGATAGACTGGCAATATAATTGTTTTCTCCTTCTTTTAGCATGTTGCTTTCCATTACCGTACCTGGTGTAATGAGTTGTACAACCTCTCTTTTCACTACACCCTTTGCGGTTTTTGGATCTTCTACTTGTTCGCAAATAGCCACTTTATAGCCTTTTTCAATTAGTGTTTTTATATAATTTTCAGCGGAATGATGGGGAACCCCACACATCGGAATCTCTGCTTCGCTTTTTCCGCCACCTCGTTTTGTAAGTGTTATTTCAAGCTCTCTAGCAGCAGATATTGCATCCTCATAAAACATCTCATAAAAATCACCCAACCGGTAAAATAGGAATGCATCTTTATACTCTGCTTTTATTTTCAAGTATTGTTCCATCATCGGTGTAACCTTAGCCATCGTAAATCCTCCAACTGCCCAAAAATATTCTTCTGCAATTATAGCATAAATTAAGCACGATAGTTGAAATGAAAAATTTATAACTGTTCATCTAACGTCGTTAATCGATTACATTATTTTTATCCTTATAAAACTGTAATGTATCACATCCTATAATAAAACAACAAAAAAAGCGAGAGTATTATCCCTCGCAATTTTTTAATCCTTCTTATGGAAAAAATCTGGCTTAACATCCTTCGCTTCATCTTCCGTCATTTCGAATTCCCATGCTTCATCATCATCGTCATCCAACTTATCCCAATTTGGATTTACCTTTACATATACTTTTGTATCGCCAATAATTTGGACAATAAATTCACGCTCAACTTCAACTGTGACTTTATTTCCTTTACTAGCGATCTTGCATTCCAAACAATTTGGCTGTTGAATGACTTTAGCAATCACATCATATTCGTCATTGATTGATTTCTCATCTTTAATAGACAGTGGGATGATATCACTATACGTCACTCTTTCGGTAACCACTTCCGTTTTCGTGTTGTCATTGTAAGAATACCAAACATTTATATCGTAGCTTCCGTTAATTTCTACCGTGTCCTCCGATTTTTTCTTCGCATTATATAAATGATTGATAACCCAGCAGCCTAGAATGCTTGAAGGGCTATGCGATGGAGAAATAGAATGGTTATCCTGCGTGAACTTTCTTCCTTTTCCACAGACTGCTTTTGTTATGATTTCTCTATATTCTTTATCAAGAAAAGTCATGATTACTCTTACCTCCTCTTTTTTCATAGTCATTTTATGCAAGACAAATACCTAAAGTGCATAGCATTTCATGAAAAGCAGGATTAGTAGGGCTTTAAGTGCTTTATTTATTATTTTTTTACGTTCTGGATTGTTTCATTAGTCTATTCCATTTCCGTATACTTTGTGAACTTTACAATCTAATCCCATATAAAAACCAGGCATAAAATTTTGCCTGGTTTTTTAATTAATAGCTGCAACCGGAGTTATCTTTTATTTTAGATCCTGTTTCGCCTGCAAGGACATCCCCACCGGTGGATTCTATAACGTTATTCGTCACTTCACGTGCAATTGTTTTTGAAACGAGCTGTAAAACATCGTTAACAACAATTTGCGTTTCTTTAAATTCCTGTACAACTGGTATGCTGTCAATCTCTTCTTGAAGGCGATCAATCTCAGCTTCAATTCGTTTTAATGCTTCTCTTTTTTCATATGCTTGAAAATTAACAGCCTGTTTCTGCAAGGTTTTGATTTTTTGAATTAGCTTTTGAACCTTTTGATTTCCATTAAGCTTTGCTTCCACCTGCTTGAAACGATCAATTTCTTCAGTATTGGCCAGCATTGATGCTAGCTTTTTTGCCTCATCTAGTACTTCCTTGCGATTATATTCAGCCATTTTAATTCACCTCAACTGTGTTTTCAACCATTACGCCATCTAATGACCATGTTTTTGCTTCTGTAATGTTAACTTCAACAATTTTACCAATGGATGATCTTGGTCCTTTAAAGTTTACAAGCTTATTTTTCTCTGTATATCCTGCAAGAACATCTGGATCTTTCTTACTCTCGCCTTCTACAAGCACTTTAACCGTTTTCCCTTTATACTGTTTCATCGACTCAGCAGACTGTTTATTAACGAGCTCATTCAAACGATAGAGACGTTGTTTTTTAACCCCTTCAGGAACATCGTCTTTCTTCCTTGCTGCTGGAGTACCTTCCCGTGGTGAATAAATATAGGTATAGGCTGCTTCAAAGCCTACTTCCTCCATCAATGTCATTGTCTCTTCAAATTGCTCTTCTGTTTCATTAGGGAAACCAACAATAATATCCGTTGTTAGTGTTACATTCGGAATTGCTTTACGAATTTTGCGGACTAATTCAAGATATTCTTCTCTCGTATATTTACGATTCATTTTTTTAAGAATTTCACTGCTTCCAGATTGTACAGGAAGGTGAATGTGATCCAATAAGTTACCGCCTTGTGCTAACACTTCGATTAAGCGGTCATCAAAGTCTCTAGGGTGAGAAGTTGTAAAGCGCACCCTTGGGATATCAATTTTGTGAATGTCATTCATTAGGTCACCAAGACCGTATTCAATATCCTCGAAATCTTTTCCATACGCGTTTACATTTTGACCTAGCAATGTTACTTCCTGATAGCCTTGTGCAACTAAATGGCGCACCTCTTGAATGATATCCTGCGGACGACGACTTCTTTCTTTGCCGCGTGTCATCGGAACAATACAGTAAGTACAGAATTTATCACAGCCATACATAATGTTTACCCATGCTTTAATCTTACCATTACGTACCTTTGGAAGGTTTTCAATAACATCCCCTTCTTTGGACCATACTTCTACAATCATTTCTTTTCCAAACAGCGCCTCTTTCACTAGCTGTGGCAGACGGTGGATATTATGAGTTCCGAAAATAAGATCAATATGCTGGTGTTTCTTTAAAATTCGATTTACTACAGATTCTTCTTGAGACATACACCCGCAGACTCCTATAATCAGGTCAGGTTTTTCTAATTTCAGCGGTTTTAAATGCCCGATTTCACCAAATACTTTATTCTCTGCGTTTTCACGAATTGCACACGTATTTAACAAAATAATGTCAGCTTCATTCGTGTCTGCGGTAGCCTCATAGCCCATTTCAGTTAAAATACCAGCCATTACTTCCGTATCGTGTTCATTCATTTGGCAGCCATAGGTACGAATTAAAAATTTCTTCCCTTTTCCAATATCGGCTACATCTTCTGGAATAGCAAAATCATAATGAATTTGTACCTCTTCATTCCGACGCTTTCTCGCCTTCTTAATATCAGGAGATTGTGGTTCATAACTTGTCTGGAAATATTTTGAGATCATTTCATCACTTGACGTATTTTTAATCCGTTCTATGTTAGTATCTACTTGATTAATTTGAGCTTGTTGTTTACGTTGTTCTTCGTTCATCAAGAAACTCCTTTCAGGTCAATTTCACATTATGTATAGGTATACAATAGTAAAGTATAAAGCTTCTAACTAAATTTAACAATACTTCTAACTAGAGAGCAAATAAAAACCTTCCTAACAATAATAGGAAGGTTACTAAATTCGTCACACTATCTTGGTTCAACTATTAACTTAATGGCCGTACGTTCTTCATTGTCAATTAAAATATCCGTAAATGCTGGGATACAAATTAAATCCACTCCGCTTGGTGCGACAAACCCTCTTGCAATGGCTACTGCTTTTACAGATTGATTAAGTGCTCCTGCACCAATCGCCTGAATTTCTGCTGTGCCACGCTCCCTTAAGACATTCGCAAGTGCGCCTGCTACTGAATTTGGATTTGATTTAGCTGAAACTTTTAATACTTCCATTACTAGTACCTCCTTCATGCGCTAATGTAGTTATATTGCTACTATATTCGTGGAGATGTTAGCTTATTCCCTATTATGCATCTAAGATTCTAAGAATTCAATTAATCAACCGAAGAATGGGTGATCTTCATTGATAATAATCCGTTCTATCTTAATTGCTTTACCCGAATTATCATCAATTGTAACAACTATTCCATTTAATTGTGTTCTACCCGTCTTTGTTATTTCGAAACGTACTGGAAGAGATGTTAAAAACCGTTTAAGTACCGCTTCCCGGTCCACTCCTAAAATTCCATCATAAGGGCCAGTCATCCCGACATCTGATATATATGCAGTTCCGCCTGGTAAAATTCGTTCGTCCGCAGTTTGAGTATGTGTATGTGTACCGACAACTGCACTTACTTTTCCATTTAAGTACCATCCGATTGCCTGCTTTTCGCTTGTTGCTTCTCCATGAAAATCAACAAAAATAAGATTCGTTCTTTTTTTAGCTTCTTCAATTAATTTATCTGCTTTTTTGAACGGATCATCAATTGCCGGAAGAAATGTTCTTCCTTGAAGATTGATAACAGCTACTTCTTTTCCATTAATATTAATATAGACGATTCCTTTTCCCGGATTATTTTCCGGAAAATTAGCTGGCCGAATCATGTATTTCGCATCATCAATAAATTCAAAGATTTCTTTTTTATCCCAAGTATGATTACCCATCGTAATTACTTGAGCTCCCCATTCCAAAAATTGTTTATAAATCTTTTCTGTAATTCCTTTACCAGAAGCAGCGTTTTCGCCGTTAATAATTGTCATATTCGGGCGATATTTTTCCTTCAATCGAGGCAAATATTCTTGAACCATGTCACGCCCTGGTGAACCAACAACATCACCAATAAATAAAATTTTCATCGTTCTATCATCCTATCGTTTATAATAGTATAAGTTTTTCACATTGAAAGCTGATTGTCAAAAAATAGCACGAGTATTAAGCGTCTGAACTACACTAGCTGATGTTTTATTTCATTGCATTAGGCACGTAAAAGAGCACAGATACCGTTTAAGATATCTGTGCTCTTTTTTCTTATTTCGCATATTCAACTGCTCTTGTTTCCCGAATAACTGTCACTTTAATATGACCAGGATAATCGAGCTCTGATTCTATCCGTTTTCGTATATCACGTGCTACGCGAACAGATTCAATATCATCAATTTCATCAGGCCTTACCATAATTCGAATTTCTCTACCAGCCTGTATAGCGAATGATTTCTCTACTCCTTCAAAGGACTCGGAAATTTCTTCAAGCTTTTCTAAACGTTTGATGTAATTTTCAAGTGTCTCACTTCTTGCACCTGGTCTTGCAGCAGACAACGCATCGGCTGCGGCTACCAGTACTGCAATAACTGAAGTAGCTTCTTCATCGCCATGGTGGGATGCAATCGAATTAATGACAACCTCATGCTCTTTGTACTTGATTGCCAGCTCTTTCCCAATTTCAACGTGACTGCCTTCCACTTCGTGATCAATCGCCTTACCAATATCATGAAGCAATCCAGCTCTTTTCGCTAATGTCACGTCCTCACCAAGTTCTGCAGCGAGCAATCCAGACAAGTAAGCAACCTCAGTTGAGTGTTTCAGTACATTCTGTCCATAGCTTGTACGATATTTTAGACGACCAAGTATTTTTACTAGATCTGGGTGTAATCCATGTATTCCAACTTCAAACGTTGTCTCTTCTCCAACTTCGCGTATATATTCGTCAACTTCTCTTCTGGCTTTATCGACCATCTCTTCGATTCTTGCTGGATGAATACGACCATCCTGTACCAGCTTCTCTAATGCCATTCGAGCTGTTTCTCGCCTTATTGGATCGAAACCAGATAATATAACCGCTTCTGGTGTATCATCAATAATCAAGTCAATACCTGTTAACGTTTCTAAAGTTCGTATGTTACGACCTTCCCGACCAATAATACGACCCTTCATTTCATCATTCGGAAGGTTAACGACAGAAACGGTTGTCTCTGCAACGTGATCAGCCGCACAACGCTGTAAAGCTAGAGAAAGGAGGCTTTTCGCCTTCTTGTCCGACTCTTCTTTCGCTCTATTTTCAGCTTCCTTAATCATTACAGCAGCTTCATGTTTTGTTTCTTTTTCGATTCGTTCTAAAATAATCTGCCTAGCCTGGTCCGTTGTATATCCTGAAATGCGCTCAAGCTCAGTTTGCTGCTCTTGTTTCATAGCTTCCACTTTGCTTTCCATTTCTTCAATTTGTTGTTGTCTGTCTGTCAGAGATTGTTCTTTCTTCTCTAACATTAATTCACGCTTGTCTAATGTTTCACTTTTTCTGTCCAGGTTTTCTTCTTTTTGCATCAGACGGTTTTCCTGTTTTTGAGCTTCCATTCGACGCTCACGTAACTCTTCTTCTGTCTGCTGACGAAGCTTGTGATTTTCATCCTTTGCTTCAAGAAGCGCTTCTTTTTTAATCGCATCTGCATTTCTGCGAGCTTCTTCCATCTTTTGTTTTGCGAAGGTTTCCGCACTGGAAATTTTAGCTTCTGCAATAGATTTACGTATCAGATAACCAACAACAATACCGACGATCAGAGCAAGCAAAATGGAGATGATTAAAAGAATAATGTCCATGATTTCACCTCCTATTGCTATAAAGTTGTACAATTCATATTGTCGGCATGTAACATTCTGAATGCATTAAACATTAAAGTAACTTTATAATAGAATTATAAAATTATACATCTTTAATTTTAATTGTGAAAACAGCTAATGTCAAGAAAACCCATGGCTATATGTATAAAAACTTTCCAAATTGTGGTTCGGTCTCTGAAATTATGAATAAATCGGTATAATAATGCTGATTCTATTTTTCACTTTTCCAGCAAAATAAAAAACCTTGATCATGCGATAAACAACCGATCAAGGTTTTATATGCTTACATATCCAAAGTTTCCTGCTCAGTTGTTTCTTTGCTGTCACTCGATTTCTCTTCTGCTTCTGTACCATCATCGTCCAAGTTATAGTGCTTACGAATTTCGCCATGAATTTCATTCGTGATTGCTTCATTTTCTAATAGGAACTGCTTTGAGTTTTCACGGCCTTGTCCCAGTCTTTCTCCCTTGTAGGAATACCATGCACCACTCTTAAGCACTACATCCAGTTCAGAACCGATATCAAGAATTTCTCCTTCTTTCGAAATTCCTTTACCATACATAATATCGACTTCAGCTTGTTTGAATGGTGGTGCTACTTTATTTTTAACAACCTTAATTCTAGCTCTATTTCCAACTGCATCATTTCCAGCTTTCAATGTTTCTGCACGACGTACCTCTAAACGAACAGAAGAATAGAACTTAAGTGCACGTCCACCTGGCGTTGTCTCCGGGTTTCCGAACATAACGCCTACTTTTTCGCGAATTTGGTTAATGAAAATCGCCGTTGTTTTTGACTTATTAATTGCTCCGGAAAGTTTTCTTAACGCTTGTGACATTAATCGTGCTTGCAACCCAACATGTGAGTCCCCCATGTCACCCTCAATTTCTGCTTTTGGCACAAGTGCAGCTACTGAGTCAACAACAATAATATCTACAGCACCGCTTCGTACAAGTGCCTCTGCGATTTCCAGTGCTTGCTCACCTGTGTCAGGCTGCGATAAAAGCAATTCATCGATATTTACACCTAAGGCTCTCGCATAAATTGGATCCAACGCATGCTCAGCATCAATAAAAGCAGCTTGTCCGCCTTGTCTTTGTGCTTCAGCAATTGCATGGAGTGCAACGGTTGTTTTACCTGATGACTCCGGTCCATATATTTCAATAACTCTTCCACGCGGGTATCCACCAATACCTAATGCGACATCCAACGCTAGCGATCCACTAGGGATGGTTGCTATTTTCTGTGCTTCATTTTCACCGAGTTTCATAATGGAGCCTTTACCAAATTGTTTCTCTATTTGTCTCAAAGCCATATCTAAAGCTTGTTTTCTATCACTCAACGAAACTACCTCCTTGATTTATCTATATTCATCATACATGTTTTTTCGGCATTTGCCAAGCAAAAAACGAATAGATGTTCCTATATTTTCGAAGTAAAAATTATCCATGATTCGTATTTTTAACACATTCAAACAGCTAAACTATTATTTCTCACTAAAAACTGCTCTATTTTATGATTTTAAATAATTAAATAAAAGCTCCAAACCTTTCAAACTTGCTCTTTTCCGAATGGCAGAACGTGCGCCATTAAACAAAAATGATTCTACTTCTTTAAAACCATTCACATCAGAAATAGCAATATAAACTTTCCCTGCTGGCTGGCCTTCTATTTCATCAGGTCCTGCTACACCTGTAAAACTGATTCCAATTTGTGAAGCAAACTTCTTTCGAATCTGTTCTGCCATCTCAACTGCACACGCTTCACTGACAGTGCCATTCTCCTGAATCGTTTGCTCAGCTACACCGAGAATATTTTGTTTGATTGCTGCATCATAACATACTAGCCCACCAGGGCACACACATGATGCTCCGCTTACAGATATAATTTTTTCGGTAAACATCCCACCAGTTAAACTTTCAGCAGCGGCAATTTTTTTATTTTCACTCTGCAGCAGCTGCACAATGACTTGTTCGATTGTCTGATCATTTTCCCCAAAGAAGTGATCACCGACCCTTGCTAAAATCTGCTCTTTTGTTTTTCCGAGCAGTTCATCAAGCAGCTTCTCAGATGCCCCTTTTGCTGTTAATCGGATAACGACTCCGTCATCCTGAGCAAGCGGTGCAATGGTTGGATTAGTTTGTTCAAGAATTAAATCTTTTAATTCATGCTCCAATGTTGACTCGCCAATACCAATAAATTTCAGCACTAGTGACTTTATCATCTGCTCATCACCAGTCAAATTACGCAAGAACGGCACAATTTCGTCCGTTGTAATCCGTTTCATTTCTCTTGGAACTCCCGGAAGGAAATACCATACCTTTCCTTCCAGCTCTATTTTCATTCCCGGTGCCATTCCTGCATTATTTTCCAATACAGTGCATCCTTTAAAAATTCGTGCTTGCTTGCGATTGTTTGGAGTCATCTTTGAAGTATGATTCTTAAAATACCTTTCAATTTTATCGAGTGTTGCTTGATGCTCCACCATTTCCAGCTTACTTACCTGCTGGAAAGCCTCTCTTGTTAAATCATCATCGGTTGGGCCGAGACCGCCAGTAACAATAATAATATCGGATCTATTTTGTGCTTGCAAAAACGCCTCTTCAACACGGTTTAAATTGTCTCCTACGACAGTATGATTATAGACATTGATCCCATACTGTGCCAGTTGCTGGGATAACCATTGTGCATTCGTGTTCGCAATTTGTCCAAGCAACAACTCTGTACCAACTGCCACAATTTCTGCTTTTAATTGTTTCATTCGTTCGACTCCTTCATCACATGCCAGTTTTTAACGAAATAATCAACACCGGATATTACTGTAAAGAACAATGCGATATATAACATAATCATACCAAACGGAAAATCAATATATGCAAAGGGAAAGTTATGGAGCAATAAAACTGCAATAGCTATCATTTGTGTGGCTGTTTTCAATTTACCCATTTTTCCTGCAGCAAGTACAATTCCTTCACCCGCAGCAACGAGGCGTAATCCAGTTACTGCAAATTCCCTGCTTATAATAATGATAACAACCCAAGCTGGTGCTAACCCCATCTCAATTAACAAAATAAGCGCAGCTGAAACAAGCAATTTATCTGCTAAGGGGTCCATAAACTTTCCTAAATTGGTAACTAAATTATATTTTCTTGCATAATAACCATCAATCCAATCCGTGCCCGCTGCGATAATAAAAATTAAGGCAGCTACAAAATGTGCAACCGGTAAATCTGCAGCTCCGATATCCCATGTCCCCCAGTCCAAAGGCAAGCTAAGTAAAAGGATAAAAATTGGTATCATCATAATACGTGATAATGTGAGTCGATTTGGTAAATTCATTTGTTTGTTTCCTCCTAAATTTTTAAATTGATTGATAAAACTGATATAAAAACCCTTCCACATAGGTAAAGGGAAGGGTTTTATCACACATTAGCGGGGCTGTAATACCTCACATCTAAAATACGAGGGAACCAATAGAAGTGATGGTGTGGGGGAATAAAACAGCCCGTAAATTCCTGATTTTGTTCAAGGGCCAGCGTATCTCCCTTGTTGCAATAACATTCAGTGAGCCAAAAGGACGCCTAACTGAAAGTGGTTTCACTTTGTCTATGGTATTCAGTTTCTACAACAACCTGCCATATAAACTTTAACGCGCAATATTTAAATTCAAGCGCTGATGTACATACTGTTCAGCATCAGCAGGGTACTCCAGCTCAACACCATTAATAGAGATTTTTAAAGCAGGAGCGTACCCCACATTAAAGGAAATTGTTTCTGCATCACTGATATCAATTTCTTCCGGCGATTCGTCAGCTGAAAAACTGCTATTATAAAATGACTCTCCACCTTCTTCTCGGATTTCTAACCATGTATGATGTTCAGAATCAGCAGATTCCAATGTAAGAATTATTTCGTCACCGCCATTTGTCATTTCGATTGTAGAAACCGGCTGAGAACCAGTTCCTTCCTCTGTAACATTAAACTCAGGCTCTGTTTGAGCATCTGATTCTTCCTGAGAGTCCTCTTCGTTTTCTTCTTTATTTGCATTTTCAGCTGAACCATCTGCTTTGTTTTCAGCATCATCATTCCCTGAACCTGTATCATTCGGATTTGTAATAATCACATTATCATCTGGTTCCTCTACTGGATTTGCTGAATCCCCAGCCATATTTTCCCGAATAAACCACCAAGCAACAAAGACAATACCTATAATCAATAAAACTACAATAATAGTGGGGATTAGGGAAGCTATGCCACCGGAATTCTTCTCAGTATGATTTTCTTTCCTTGTCCGCTGCATTCTTGTATATTGTACATTCTCTTCTTCTGTACTTGGAATTTCTTCTTTATGTTCTTCTAGTAATTCATTGGGATTTAACCCTACTGCATTTGCATATTCTTTAATAAATGCTCTTGCATAGAACTTGCCAGGCAAAATATGCAAGTTTCCTTCTTCGATTGCCACTAAATATCTTTTTTGAATTTTTGTCGTTTCCTGCAGACTATCCAAAGATAACCCACTAGCAAGACGTGCCTCTTTCAGCTTCGCCCCTACATCCATATATAACACCTTCCATTTTATAGGTAGTTCAAAAAGTCTGGCACAAAGGACACCTCAGTTGAACTTCGACCAAACTGCCGACACGTCCAGTGCCGAACGTCGAAGTTATCACATCCTTGGAAGCTCCAATACTCAAAACCTCGCTGCCTTGAGTTTTTGGTCCTTTTTATCCAACTTTTTCAACATGAACTTTTAGAAATCAAACATTGAAAAGCCATTATTATTACTGAACTGATCTCGCTCTACCGGTTCATATGTAATCTCTTCATTTACATCTGTGCGTAACTCAATAATATAATCAAAGTCGTCCATACTATACTCTGTAGACTGCACAAAGACATCTGGATGCTCAACTACTTTAACCGTGGGCAGCTGCATAATTTCGCGGATTAATTGCCAATGTTTCTCATTAGCCATTCTTTTGGAGAGAACCCCATCAATAATATATACATTATCTTGATTATATTCTCCCTCAATTAATTGATTACGAACTGTTTGTTTAATCATTGTACTTGATACAAACAACCAGCGTTTACTTGCACAAACACTAGCAGCTACAATAGATTCCGTCTTGCCCACTCGGGGCATTCCGCGAATCCCGATTAGCTTATGACCATCTTGCTTATATAGCTCTGCCATAAAATCAACAAGAAGTCCCAATTCATCTCTAACAAATCGAATCGTTTTCCTGTCGTCGTGGTCAGTATGTATATATTTCCCATGACGAACTGCCATTTTATCTTTAAGCTTAGGTTTCCGTAATTTAAATAATTTAATCGTATCCATTGTTTGCAGAATGGACTTTAAACGCATTATATTTTCATCGTGTTTGGATAAGAGCAGCATACCTCTTCGGGCATTCTCAACACCATTTATTGTAATTATGTTAATCGAAAGCATCCCTAATAAAGAAGAAATATCCCCAAGTAAACCAGGACGGTTAATTTGAATTTCGTATTCAAGATACCATTCTGTCCTATCCATAATAAGCCCCTTTATTTTACATACTTTATTTATATTAAGCAATTGATAGCTCGGATAATAATTTATTACATATATTCCACATTAGTAACAGTTAAAACATTAAGCTTGATACACCACATTGATAACCTTTAAACCTCTATAAGTAATATAACATTATTTTCATTTTTTCTAAATAGCAATTACCATAGTTTTCATATAATTTTTAGCTTATACATAAAAAAGCCATATAGTAGATACTATATAGCCCTTTATTCTATAAGATTTACAATCGCCGGCTTCTTATTGCTGTTTTTGGACAAGCTTAATCATTATATTTGCAATAGCTTGCTGCTCTTGTTCAGTTGCAGCGTTCCATAGCTCTTTTAAAACCGCTTCCTCGCTGTTTTTAGCATCAACGCTCTGAGCAAGATAATCACCTACTTCAGCAGCGACCGCTGACATTGTTTGCTGATCCATACCTTGCTGCTGCGCTTGCTGAATTCGATTGGCCAAAAAACCTTTCCACGTATCAAAATTATCTAATACAGACATTAGTGAGCCTCCTTCATTCATAATATCTTGCATAGTATATGAAGGTTGGCGTAATTTATACAGCCAAATGAACAAACAAACAACACATAAAATAAAATGTCTAACACCTGGACGCCCTACCAGCCTCCATTTATATTAATAATTTCTCCCTGAATATAGGCTGACCTTTCATCAAGCAAAAAACTGACCGTTTGAGCTACCTCGCTGGGCTGGCCTGCTCTGCTCATTGGAATTTCATCTATAATTGCTTGCTTTTCTTCTTCCGTTAAATGATGATTCATCTTCGTTTCAATGTAACCTGGACTTATCCCATTAACAGAAATCCCAGAAGGGGCTACTTCCTTCGCCAAGGCCTTTATAAAGCTGTTTTGCGCACCCTTAACAGAAGAATAGATGACTTCATAACTAGCACCAACATTTCCCCAGATTGAAGTAATCATAATGATATTTCCTTTCCTGCTTGCTATCATTGGCGGCAAAAGATGTTTGGTAATCATCCATGGTGCTTTCACATGTAATGCTAACAGCGTATCCATAGCCTCTTCTGAAGTATCCTGCAATAATCCGTAATAAGCAGTGCCGCCTGCAAAGATAATACCATCCACTGGAAAGACCAGCTTTGTTAAGAAATGCTTAATCTCATCTTGATTGCTTAAATCTGCCTGAATCACAGCAAGCACTGATTCATTCGTTAGACGTTCCCGCAGCAAATCAATGCCAGTTCTATTTTTATGATAATGCAACAATAATCGGTAGCCATCCAGAGCAAGACGTTCAGCGATTGCGTATCCAATATCACCGCTTGCTCCGATAATTAATATATTTTTCCCCATCGTCTCTTCCTATCCTTATGAGGCACTTATTGTACATACTGCTAGTCGTTCCTCAGCAATCCATACTTTTAAGAAATCCTGTGCATCTTTTAGTGATAGTGCCTGAATTGCAGGAATAACTTCAAACAAATTAATTCCCAGTGTATGGTAATGGATATATTTATTCGCAATAAATTCAAGTGAATTCATCGCACGCAACAATTGACCGATTTTTTTCTTTTTCATACGTTCAAACACTTCATCTGTTAACACATAATTTTTCGTTGATAATAATTGTTCCTTTACTTTAGCTGCAAATTCCTCCGGTTGAGCTGCATTACTGCCAATCATCGAATATCCAAAATTCCTCTCAAGGTTTGTTTCAAAATAAAAACTATCGTCGATTAAATCTGCCTTGTACAATTCTTGATAAAATTCCCCTCCAGTAGAAAAGAAATGACTTAGCATCATGCTTCCTAGTAGATCTTTTCTTAAAAATTCAGCTTTGTCGAGGTGAGAATTGGAATCTTTAATCCCAATTGTACATTTGGGAATCGATACTGGCATTTGAATCGTATTTTCCTTCATTGCAACTTCTCGCGGCTCCGCAGGAAAATCTCGCCTCAATTCAGCCATTTTTTCAAAAGTCTTTTTCTGCTGGTTTGATGTTATCATTTCCATCATCGGCTCCACTTCAAAATTTCCCACAACGAATAGCGTCATATTTTCCGGATGATAAAACGTATGATAGCACGTATACAGATCCTCTTTTGTTATAGAAGTAATGGAGTCCACTGTACCTGCAATATCGACTTTTACAGGATGATTTTGAAACATGCTTTTAATTGTACCCATAAAGGCCTGCCAATCCGGTTGATCATCATACATTTTAATCTCCTGTGCAATAATCCCCTTTTCCTTTTCCACTGACTGATCAGAGAAGTATGGATCCTGTACAAAGTCTATTAGTGTTTCCACATTCTTCTCGATTTGACTTGTTGCTGAAAATAAATAGGCGGTCTTCGTAAATGATGTATAGGCATTTGGCGATGCACCTTGTTTGCCGAAATCAGCAAAAACGTCTCGGTCTTCTTTTTCAAATAGCTTGTGCTCTAAAAAATGTGCTACTCCTTCTGGAACAGTAACTTCATCTGTTTCACCTAAAGGAACGAACGTTTGATCAATGGAACCATAATTCGTTGAAAAAATGCCAAATGATTTAGTCATTTCTGGCTTCGGCAGTAAGAACACTGTTAATCCATTAGCGAGTTTTTCTGAATAAAGTGTTTCTCCAATACTTTCATAGGTTTCTTTATTCATCCTGATCCCCTCCTTCATTCGTTAATAAGTACACAGTATCTTCTTCGATTTTGCTTGCAACATGAACGATTTCTTCTTTCGTGACATTTTTAATGCCTTCAAGCAATTCATCTGGTGTCATCAGACGATTTCCAATAACTTGCTGATATAGTATTTCAATTAAGCCTTGCGGATGGTCCATCGTTTCTTTTAACTGATTAATAATTAAATCCTTTGTCTCATTCAATTCTTGTTCTGTAAAATCACCGTCTTTCATTGCTTGCACTTGCAATCGAATGATATCTCTTGCTTTTTCAAAATCATTTGGGGCGATTCCACTAAAAACAAATAATAATCCTTTATGACTTTCCAGCCTTGAAGAAGCATAATAGGCCAGACTATTTTTTTCTCTGACATTTATAAATAATTTCGAGCTTGGAAAGCCTCCGAACAGCCCATTAAAAACTTGCAAGGCAAAGTAAGCATCATCTTGATATGTCGTATTCGTACGATAACCAATATGCAGTTTTGCTTGCTGTACTTTTTGCTTCTCGATTATTTCCTGCTGCTCTTCCACCGATTTTCTGACAGGCGTTGCCGATTCGGCTCTAACTACCTGCTCCGTTCTTTGCATTGTATCCATGATTAAATGCTTCACTTTTTCTTCAGCAAAATCTCCAAGTACATAGATATCCATCTTATCTTGTTCAAGCATTTGCTTATAATAGCTGAACAAATCTTCATTAGTTAAGGTATTTAAATCTTCTTCATAGCCATGTACATGCAACTGATAAGCCTCTTCACTGCACATTTCATCAATCAGGCGCATATTCGCATAACTCATTTTATCATCTTGAATCGCATTTATTTTTTGTTTTAATGTACCGATTTCACGTTTAAAAACGGCATCATCGAACCCATTTGCGCCTGCATTGGGATGAAAGAGCACTTCGCTGAATAGCTGAATTGCTTCATCCATCACGTTCGATGCGTCAGGGACGAATTTTTCATTTGCAAACTCAAGACGAACGGTAATAATGTGATTTTCTCCCTTTTTACTACCATCTGCAGTTAAAACTGCGCCATATAAATCAGCTAACTTTAACTGCATTGAACTTCTATCTGGATAAGTTTTTGTTCCTTGCTTCAGAATATAAGGAAGCAACGCTCGCTTTGTAATCGTCTCCTTCTCCAATTTAGCTTTAATTTTCGCTACAATATTAATCGTTTTAAACTTTTTCGTTTGAATAAAATGAAGCTTAAGACCTTGTTCGTCAAAGCGATTCTCTTGAATTGTATCCATTGGCACCCTCCGATAATACATATTCTTATATCTCCTCAAATATCTTGCACAAATTTACCATTTATCATCCATTATACGGTAAAAAAAACTGACTTGCTATGCTAAGCAAGTCAGTTACTGTTATAACATTTATATTCTTATCTGCTGCCTTTAATGTATGGCTCACCATTCGCTCGTGGAGCATCAGCACGTCCAATAAAACCTGCCAAAGCAAGAATTGTTAGCACGTATGGTGCGATTAACAAGAATATTTGGGGTACATCCTGTAAAATTGGAATGTTCGATCCAATAACACTCAGACTTTGAGCGAAACCAAAGAATAATGCTGCTCCCATCGCTCCAAGAGGATGCCATTTTCCGAAAATAACAGCTGCAAGTGCCATAAATCCTTGGCCAACAATTGTAGAATGAGAGAAATTAGATGCGATTGTAAGTGCAAATACCGATCCTCCTAATCCTCCTAGAGCTCCAGAAAGAATAACTGCGATATAACGCATTTTACTGACATTAATTCCGTTTGTATCAGCTGCCATTGGGTGTTCCCCAACAGCACGCAGCCTTAAGCCAAATGGTGTTTTGTACAATACAAACCAAGCAACAAAAGCTAAAATAATAGCCAAATAAGATGTAATATAAATCCCTTGGAATAAGATTGAACCAAGTACTGGTATTTTTGATAGTAAAGGTATGTCTGTTGTATAAAATGGTTGAGCAACCATATCTGTTTGCCCTTTCCCATACCATTGTTTTGTCAGATAAACCCCTATACCGAGTGCGAGCATATTAATCGCTACACCACTAACAACTTGGCTTGCGTGGAAAGAGACCGATGCTACGGCATGAATAATAGAAAAAACAGCTGAAACGGCCATCGCTACGAGAATAGATACCCAAGGCGTCCATACTCCAAGTACATCTGAAAAAGTTAAATTAAATACAATTCCAACAAATGCACCCATCACCATTAAACCTTCAAGACCAATATTTACAACACCAGAACGTTCACTAAAAACGCCGCCTAATGCCGTTAAGATTAAAGGAGCTGAATAAAATAACGCTGTAGGGATAACAGATTGCAGTATTTCAATCATTTATTTCCCCTCCTTTTTAAAGCGGACGATTACCCATCTAATAATGTAACTAGATGCTACAAAGAAAATGATTAGCGCAATGATAATATCTACAAGCTCTGTCGGAATTCCAGCTCCTGTTGGCATTTCACCAGCTCCTTCTTTAAGTGCACCAAACAAGAAAGCTGCAAAAACAACTCCGATCGCAGTGTTGGCTCCTAAAAGCGCAACAGCAATTCCATCAAACCCTAAATTAGAAAATCCTGCCGTTACGGATATGTTTCCATAGGTTCCTAGCCCTTCCATTGCCCCCGCTAAGCCTGCAAACATACCAGCAATAACCATCGACAATATAATATTTTTACTTACATTCATCCCAGCATAGCGTGAAGCATGCTGATTAAATCCAACTGATTTTAGTTCATAACCAATCGTTGTTCGTTGAATAATAAACCACATAATGACAGCTGCAAATAATGCGATTAAAATACCATAATGAACACGTGAATAGAAAGTAAGGCTTTGCATCCACTCGGAAGCAAGTGTTGCTGACGGAGCAATTGAATCAGTTGTCGTAAGTCCATCTGTTAATACTTTTCTTATAATTTCATTCGTTGTAAATAAAGCAATATAGTTCATCATAATTGTTACGATTACTTCGTGAACCCCAAGTTTCGCCTTTAAAATTCCTGGGACAAAAGCCCATAAACCACCAGCAACTGCTGCTGCAAGAATTGCAAGCGGTAAATGAATATACATTGGCGCATCAATTGCTATTCCTACCCAAACTGCTGCTAACCAGCCTACAATAACCTGTCCCTCTGCACCGATATTAAACAACCCGGTACGAAATGCGAATGCGATAGAAAGCCCTGTAAGAATATAAGGAGCAGTTCTTCTAATCGTTTCGCCAATAGTATAGGAATCTCCAAATGCGCCATTCCATAATGCAGTATAGCCATCAATCGGATTAAAACCAGAAACCAGCATGATGATTGCACCAGCAATCAATCCCATTAAAACAGAAACGATTGGTACCAGCAGTGTAAACAATTTATTGGATGGCATTTGAATCACCTTCCTTAACCTGACTTCCAGCCATCAACAGTCCAAGCTCCTGTTCAGTCGTTTCTTCTGGCTTCACTTCAGCAACAATTTTCCCATCAAACATAACTGCAATTCGATCACTGACGTTCATAATTTCATCTAGTTCAAAAGAAATTAATAGAATTGCCTTTCCTTTATCACGTTCTTCAATTAATTTTTTATGAATAAATTCAATAGCACCTACATCCAGTCCTCGTGTCGGCTGGGCAGCAATCAATAAATCAGGTGATCGATCCACTTCGCGACCAATAATTGCTTTTTGCTGATTACCGCCAGAAAGAGCCCTTGCCTTCGTGAGGACGCTCGGCGTACGAACATCATATTCTTTAATAATCTTTTCTGCTTTCTCATAGATTGCTTTGTAATTCAATACTTTTGCCTTCGAATAAGGCTTCTTATAATAGGTTTGCAGCACAATATTTTCACCAATAGAATAATCCAGCACAAGTCCAAATCGATGCCTGTCCTGTGGTATATGACCAACACCACTCTCTGTTACCTTTCTCGGACTCTTATTGGTAATGTTTTTATTTTTAAGCTTAATACTTCCCGATACTGCTTGGCGCAGTCCCGTTATTGCCTCAATCAATTCTGATTGTCCATTACCGTCTACACCGGCAATTCCGACAATCTCTCCAGCACGAAGCTCAAGATTCAGGCCTTTAACTAATTCTACTTTTCTTGAATCTTTTACAACTAGATTTTCTATCGTTAAAACAGTTCCCTGAGGCTCCGCTTGCTTCTTCTCTGTTTTGAAATGTACTTCTCTACCAACCATAAGTGATGCCAATTCATTTGTGTTTGTCTCCGCAACATTTACAGTGCCGATTCCTTTTCCTTTGCGAATAACCGTACACCTGTCACAAACTTCCATTATTTCCTTAAGTTTATGTGTTATAAGAATAATAGATTTACCTTCCTTAATAAGTGAACGCATAATCTCCATTAGTTCATTTATCTCTTGAGGTGTTAATACTGCAGTTGGTTCATCAAAAATAAGTACTTCGGCTCCACGATACAAAGTTTTTAAAATTTCTACACGCTGTTGCATACCGACTGAAATATCACTTACTTTTGCATCTGGATCGACCTTCAGTCCGTAGCGGTCGGAAATTTCCTTAATATCTTTCCTGGCTTTTTCAACATTAATAACACCCGTTTTTTTAGTTGGTTCACTTCCGAGAACTATGTTTTGAGTCACTGTAAATGGCTCAACAAGCATAAAATGTTGGTGCACCATCCCAATTCCAAGATCATTCGCAATATTCGGGTTCGTAATATTTACCTTTTTACCTTTAACACGAATTTCTCCTTGTTCCGGCTGGTATAAACCAAATAACACATTCATCAATGTGGATTTTCCAGCACCATTCTCTCCTAGCAGTGCATGAATTTCACCTTGTTTGAGCTGGACTGTAATATTATCATTTGCTACGATTCCAGGAAATTCCTTGCGTATATTCAACATTTCAATTACATATTCCACCGGTTCTCACCCCTTTGTTAACCTTATTATCTTGGCTGCTCACTTTGTTATAAAATTATCAAATAAAAAGGACTATTAGTACAACCTCTATTAATAATTAATATTAATCCTCTTTAGTTGAAAATTTTATTTAACATGATTGAAGAAGGCTAAAAGCGATTAGCCTTCTTCTTTATTTATTAAAGTGCATCTAAAAATGATTCTAATTCTTCACGTGTCTGAGGTACTTCTACATCTCCGTTAAGAATTTTTTCTTGCCATTCATTAACAGCATTCTTAATATCTTCAGTAAATGCATCTGCATTTGTTTCAGCAATTGAAATACCGTCTTCTTCTATCCCGAATTCTAAGTGTTCTCCACCAGGGAATTCGCCTGCTTGCAGCATTTTACCAACATCCTGTACAGCAACATCCACTCGCTTTACCATGGAAGTTAATGTTACGTTATGGTCGCCAATTTGGCCTTCTTCATGCTGGTCAGCGTCTACACCGATTACCCAGATTTCACGATCAGCGTCATTTTGTTTAATATCTTTTGCTTGGTTAAATACACCGTTTCCAGTTCCACCAGATGCATGGTAAATAACGTCAACATCATTACTGTACATATTGGATGCAATTAATTTACCCTTTGCTGCATCATCAAATGTTTCAGCATACTGAACATCTACTTCAATATCAGGATTTACAGATTTTGCGCCTGCAATAAAGCCTGCTTCAAATTTTGTGATTAGAGGGGAATCAATTCCGCCAACAAATCCAAGTTTATTTGATTTTGTTTTATTGGCTGCTGCAACACCAGCTAAGAAAGAGCCTTCGTGCTCTTTAAATGTAACACTAAGTGCATTTGGAGCTTCTACAACATCATCTACAATTGCAAAATACGTATCCGGAAATTGTTCCGCGGCTTTTTGAATATCCTCTTTTAAAAGGAAACCAGTCCCGAAAATTAAGTTGTACTCATCCCTAACAAGTCGCGTGATGTTTGGCATAAAATCTGCTTGGGATGCGGATTGCGCATAATTGAATCCACTACCTTTTGATAATCCATTCTCTTCTCCCCATGCTTGGATACCTTCCCACGCAGACTGGTTAAATGATTTATCATCTACCCCACCTTGGTCTGTTACCATTGCAATACTGTAATCCTCTTCAGATGATGCATTATCTGCATTATCCTTATTGTCGTCTGAGCCCGTTGTGTTGTCCTCATTTGAACCGCTTCCACATGCAGCTAAAACAATTCCAAGACTAAGCAATAAAGTAAACAATAGAATAAACTTACGATTCTTCAATTTAATGCCCCCTAAATAATTGAGATAGGTAAAACTAAAATTCGAACAAAAATCACCGTAAACCCTTCCTATTCCTGCCCACCACCTCCTAAAAATTCAGTTTTTTCCAGGTGTTATACACGCTTTCTCAGAACATGAAAGCTGAAAATGTCTGAACGAAAATAATTGGCTGAATATAGGATGGCTTCATCTTTGCTTGTATAATGAATCTGTTTCAGCAAAAGAAGTGATTGATCTGGTACACAGTCTAAAATACTATAGATTCGGTCATGATAGCTGATTGGTTCTATGTATGTAACAGCGTACGCAATACGTTTATTCGCATAATCTTCTAAAAGTTCAAAGATAGAATCTTCCTCATGGACTCGATCAAGCGGTATCAAATTTTCCGGTACCTTATCAATACAAAATACGACGGGCTTATTATCAGCAGTACGGACTCTTTCAATTTTAGCCAGAGTATTCACTTTTCTTGGGGAAAATTTTGCTTTATCTTCATCTGTTGCCTCAATTAACTCTGTAGACAAATATTGTGAGCCAGCGATTTTACCAGATTGTTCAATCATCTGAGTAACACTGCTCAGCTCCTCAATACCTGATGAAAAAATCGGTTTCGAATTTACAAAGGTACCAACCCCGTGCCTTCGCGTCACGACATTGTCTTCTTCAAGAATGCGCAGGGCTTCTCTTAACGTAGCTCTGGAAACGCCTAATTGTTTTGACAATTGATACTCTGATGGCAGTTTTTCTTTTTCTCTATATTTGCCGTTTTCAATATCTTTTGTTATTTCGTCGATGACTTGTAAATATAAATGCCTTGAATCCGTTTTAATCGACACAAAATCCCCTCTTTCCTCTAACTGCAATCCAAGAGATCTGACCTCTGACGTATGACTATTTTGTCCGTCATTTATCTTACCATTATTAGTTGAATAAATAAATAGAAATAGGATAAATTCCTTAAAAAAATCAACAAATTGTGACAAGTAAACGATGAATGTCCGAATACGGAAGAAATTCCATTTCTTTAACTTTCTTTACCATTAAAATAAGACAGGTGAATTTATTTTCACCTGTCTTATCAATTCAATACAATTTAACATACTTTTATTTTGGTTTTACTTAAAATAAGAGTCACTATACTACATTGTTTTTTCTTCTGCTGCCTGCGAAACTAACACAGTTCTTGGTTTGCTTCCTTCATATGGCCCAACAATACCTCGGGCTTCCATTGCATCAATCAATCTTGCTGCCCGGGTATAACCAATTCGGAACCTCCGTTGCAGCATGGAGACACTGGCACTCTGCATTTCAATAATCATCTGTACTGCATCTTCATATAACTCGTCATCTACTTCTTCTACTGCATCATTTATATCTTCAGGGATCATTTCTTCCTGATAGGAAGCTTTCTGCTGTTCTATACAATGGTTAACAACTCGTTCTACTTCTTCATCAGATAAAAATGCTCCCTGTACACGTGTTGGCTTAGAAGAGCCTACAGGCATGAACAGCATGTCCCCTCGTCCAAGCAGTTTTTCCGCTCCACCTGAGTCGAGTATCGTCCTTGAGTCCGTCTGGGAAGAAACACTAAATGCAATCCGAGAAGGGATATTTGCCTTAATCACACCTGTAATAACGTCAACTGACGGGCGCTGTGTAGCGATTATTAGGTGAATACCTGCTGCGCGAGCCATTTGAGCCAATCGAGTAATGGAATCTTCTACATCATTTGAAGCGACCATCATTAAATCGGCAAGCTCATCTACAAGAACAACAATGTAAGGTAGTTGTGGCTGCATTTCCTCTGAAGCTATATTATATTTACGAATATATTCGTTATATCCTTCAATATTACGTGTTCCAGTATCAGAAAATAAATCATATCTTCTTTCCATTTCAGAAACTACTTTTTTTAATGCACGTGATGCCTTTTTAGGATCTGTCACAACCGGAGCAAGCAGATGGGGAATTCCATTATATACATTCAGTTCCACTTTCTTTGGATCGATCATCATCATTTTAACTTCGTGCGGTTTTGTACGCATTAAAATGCTCGTGATAATGCCGTTAACGCAGACACTCTTCCCACTGCCAGTTGCACCAGCAATCAATAGATGGGGCATCTTGTTTAACTCTCCAACCACAGCCTCACCAGATATATCTCTTCCTAATGCATAAAGCAGTTTCGAGGATTTACTATTCCACGTTTTATCGAGTACTTCTCGTAACGATACCATCGCAACTTCTTGGTTTGGTACTTCGATTCCAACTGCAGATTTCCCAGGGATCGGCGCTTCTATCCGTATGTCCTTGGCCGCTAATGCTAGTGCTAAATCATCGTGCAGACTAACAATTTTACTCACCTTAACACCAGCTTCTGGATATACCTCATATTTTGTGACGGCAGGTCCCACGTGCACTTTTGTAATTCTAGCCTTCACACCAAAACTTTTAAATGTTTGTTCAAGCTTTCGAACAGTAGCTTGTATTTGTGACTTTTCCTTTTGCTGTGAATTATGAGCTGGATCAGCCAGTAAATTAGGTGACGGCAGTATATATTCCGGATTTTCTGTTTCTGTCATTGCCATTTCCGGAACATCATCCGCTTCTGCAGCTTCTGTCTTTTCAGCTTTTTCTTCTTCAAGTGGTGCTTCATGAACAGGCGCTTTTTCATTATCGTTTGCCGCATAAGCAATATCCGTAAAATCATTAATTACTGGTTCCTCATGCTGTACAGCTTCAATAACCGCATTGTCTTGTAATTTCTGTTCTTCTTTCTGCTGCTTTTTAGCCGCTCGTACATCCTTCCATTTGACAATCTTTTCTTCCGTACTCTTTTTTATTCTTGAAAAAAACTTGGAAAATAAGTCGCCAATGGATATATCGGTAATAAATATAATACCAATTAATATAGAAAAAACAGCAACGATTTTAGAACCAGCTAATGAAAATAAAAAATTGCAGAAAGTAAAAAGTACAGCTCCAAACATTCCTCCACCTGTTTGTACTACCGTACCAGCGCCACTAACGTAGTCTAAGAAATTATTCCAGGTAGTACCGATAATGGATACATTTCCAGCTGTAACTAGCAAACTCTCAATTGTTTGTATATGTGTTAATAGTAGAATACCTGCAAAAAGAATATAAAATCCTACCATTTTTCTACTCCAGAAATCGGGATATTTTCGTTTGATCAATAGCCGAACTCCAGTAATAAACAAGAAAACAGATGCAATAAAATACCAAATTCCCAGGAAAAATTGGAAGAAATGTTCCATCCAGCCAGGTATTGCACCATCGCTTATTGCACTTGCTCCGCTCCCGAAGATGGATAAAAAGATAAACAGCAGCCCTAAAAGTTCCAACCTCATAGACCTTGTCTTTTTAGCGCTTTTTCGCTTTCTTTTTTTCGCCATTTTTTCACCTCTATCTATTCAAGCATATATGAATAGTAAACCCTTGCCAATAAAATGGCAAGGGTTTACTAACTATCCCAATTATACCATAAAAGTGAATTTCATTCAGTTGGGATTTTTCTTTTTATGCTAAATATCAGCTTACTTGGATATGACACGAATCCCTGCTGTCATCACATTCCATCCCTTGATTTAACCAAGAGTACTGCCAGGAGAAAATTCATCCCGCAAATAATCTTGTGGGTCAGTCGAAACAAGCTGCTGAATTTGATAGGAGCCATCCTTCGTTTTTTTTGCATATATCATTCTGCCATCATAAGCGATATGCTCCATATTTGAGTATCCTTCCTGATCTACGGGAAAGATATCATGCTGAGTTAACGGCGTATACAAAATCATTGTATGACACCACCTTCTGCACCGTCGTTACTTGCAATAAATGTTGTTAATTTACTCATGGCCTCTTTTACACCACCCACCTGATCAATTAATCCATATTCTACTGCGTCTTTTCCGATTACATTTGTACCAATATCCCTCGTTAAATTACCTTTTGCAAACATTAGATCCTTAAACTTCTCTTCTTTAATGTTTGAATGCTCGATAACAAATTGAATGACCCTTTCTTGCATTTTATCTAAATATTCGAAGGTTTGGGGTACTCCAATAACTAAACCAGTTAATCGAACCGGATGAATCGTCATGGTTGCTGTAGGAACAATGAAGGAATAGTCGGTGGCTACTGCTATCGGCACTCCAATCGAATGCCCGCCTCCAAGGACAATGGATACTGTCGGTTTTGAAATCGAAGCAATCATTTCAGCAAGAGCAAGACCCGCTTCAACATCTCCTCCAACTGTATTCAACAGAATAATTAGCCCTTCAATTTTTGGATTCTGTTCAATAGCAATAAGCTGCGGTAATAAATGTTCATATTTAGTTGTCTTATTTTGAGGCGGCAGCTGGATATGGCCTTCCACTTGACCAATAATTGACAGGACATGAATATTTGAATCAGGTGCTTGTGGAATATTAGACTGACCAAGCTGTTGGATTTTCTCAACAATTGATGATGCATTTGGCTGTTTGTCTTCTTGATTTTCATTTTCTTCTGGATTGTTATTCATTTACGAACACTCCTTTTTAAAAACTCGCTATAAAGGTAGTATGAACGTAAATATACAAAAAATACCGGCTAAAAACCTTAGCCGGTATTGTTATTTATCTAATAGAAGCTTCAACTTATTCATTTCTTCATCTGTTAAAGGAACCAGTGGCAGTCGTACACCGCCTGTCTCAATTCCTTTCAATTGCAGTGCTGCCTTAACAGGGCTTGGACTTGGTGCTGCAAATAGTCCATTCATAATCGGGAGCAATTTACGATGCAATGCTGCTGCTTCGTGAACCTGGCCATTTTTAAATTGCTGAACCATTGACTGCATTTCATTACCAATAACATGTGAAGCAACTGAAACGACTCCATCAGCACCAATTGCCAGCATTGGAATCGTTAATCCATCGTCTCCACTGTATACACTGAAACCATTCGTTGTATGTTCAATAATTTCTGCAACCTGGTCGAGATCACCACTTGCTTCTTTCATGGAGACGATATTATCAATTTGACTTAAATTAATAACGGTTTCTGCAGTCAAGTTTACTACTGAACGACCCGGTATATTATAAAGCATGATAGGCAAACTCGTTTCCTTGGCAATCGCAGCAAAATGCGCATACATTCCACGCTGATCAGGCTTATTATAATATGGTGTCACAAGCATAATCCCGTCAACACCGCATTCTTCAGCTTTCTTTGTCAAATCAATAGATGCCTTCGTGCTGTTACTTCCTGTTCCCGCAATAACGGGGACTCGCTTATCTGCTTTTTGTACAACATACTTAAACAGTTTCATTTTCTCTTCCGTGCTTAATGTCGGAGATTCTCCTGTCGTTCCTGCTATTACAAGTGCATCCGTCCCATTATCAATTAAATAATCAATTAATACGCTCGTCTGTTCAAAATCAATTTGCCCGTTGCTATCAAATGGAGTAACCATCGCCGTCAGTACTTTGCCAAAATTCATGAATAATCACCTTTCTTATCTAAATTTTGGTTTATCTTTGAAGTTCATTTATATGACTGAGATCAAAAACTTCATGCAATGCATTTACCGCTGTAATAAGATCGTTTTTATGCACAAGAACCCAAATGGTTGTATGGCTGTCGGCGGATTGTAAAATTTGTACACCTGAATTTGTCAGAGCCTGAACAATTTTGGAGGCTACTCCTGGAACACCAGTCATTCCTGCCCCAACAGCCGAGACCTTCGCACAACCCTCTGTTACTTCTGGATAAAACCCTAATACTTCTAGGATATGAACAGCTTTCTCTGTTAGTGCTTCAGGAACCGTATAGATAACACCTGTTGGAGAAATATTAATAAAATCAACCGAAATACCGGCTTCAGCCATTGCCTTAAAGACTTCTGACTGTAATCGGTAGGCAGATTCCTTTGTCTTTACTTTGATTTGTGAAATAGATGACATGTGAGCGATTCCCGTAATCATCCGATCTGGAATGTCGACACCCATTTCCAAAACTCTAGATGAAGTAACTAACGTACCCAGATCTTCAGAATATGTTGATCTAATTCTCATTGGAATCTTTCCTTGCATGGCAATTTCTACTGCTCGAGGATGGATGACTTTTGCTCCTTGATATGCAAGATTGCATATCTCTGTATATGTGACGATTTCCAATGGCCGTGCGCTTTTCACGACACGGGGATCTGCAGTCATAATACCATTAACATCCGTAAAAATTTCAATTCTCTCCGCATTTAGAGCAACCCCTAATGCAGCTGCAGTTGTATCGCTTCCTCCACGGCCAATTGTTGTAATCTCACCAGTATGGCTTTGTCCTTGAAAACCTGCTATCACGACAACATCATGGTTTTCCAATTCTTTTAAAATACGTGTTGGGTTTACCTCTTTAATCCGAGCCTTATTAAAGTCTTCTGACGTTAAAAACCCTGCTTGTGAACCAGTTAATGCGGTGGCAGAAATGTGGGACTTCTGCAGCTCATTTGAAAGAACAACAGAAGATATAATTTCACCACAAGACATAAGCAGATCCAATTCCCTGGCTGAATTTTGATTATTTGGATAATCAACAAGCCCCAATAACGTGTCTGTAGCATATGGATCCGGCTTTCTTCCTAATGCGGAAACAACAACAACTAATTTATAACCTTTTATTAAAGCATCTTTAATATGTTTGATGACATATTCTCTGTTTTCTTCTGATTGAACAGAAGTTCCGCCAAATTTTTGAACCAATATTTCCATCATTACACCTCTATTATTACCAAATACCGGATGCTTAAAAGGTCACCAAACAGAAGGAACTGTATTTACATACAGATTCCCTCGTTTGGTTTCTGATTAAACATTCCTCTTAATTGTGAACATTTATAGCCAATTATTTTTTATTAAAGATTGCGCAATCTGAACCGTATTTAGTGCAGCGCCTTTAAGAAGATTGTCAGATACAACCCAAAGATGGAATCCTTTAGCATTATCGATATCATGACGAACGCGGCCGACAAAAACCTCTTCTTTATCTGCAGCACTTAACGGCGTTGGGTATGTCTGTGTTTTTGGATTATCCTCAAGCACTACTCCATCAGCAGCTTCGAGCTGTTTCCAAATATCCTCAACACGAACATTATCTTGCTCAACTTCTATATAAACACTTTCTGCATGGGAAGTAAAGAATGGCAGCCTTACACATGTAGCAGCTACAGATAGGTCAGAATCATGCAGAATTTTCTTCGTTTCATTAATCATTTTCATTTCTTCAAACGTGTACCCATTATCTCCAAAAACATCAATTTGCGGTAAAGCATTAAATGCAATTGGATAATGTTTTTCATCACCTGAAACCGGAAGTAAGTTTGCTTCCATCTCCTCGCCGTTCAAATGCTGGTTCGATTGTGTCTTCAGTTCTTCAACCGCCTGAGCTCCAGCACCAGAAACTGCTTGATACGTGGATACAATAATCCGGTTAATCCCAAAGGCTTCCTTAATAGGCTTTAATGCTGCTACCATTTGAATAGTCGAGCAGTTCGGATTTGCAATAATGCCGTTATGCTTGGCGATATCTTCATTATTTACCTCAGGAACAACTAAAGGCACATTTTCTTCCATTCTGTAAGCACTTGTATTGTCAATTACAACCGCACCACGCTTAACCGCTTCTGGTGCAAGTGCCTTTGAAATAGAACCTCCAGCTGAGAATAGGGCAATATCCACATCTTCAAAACTTTCCGGTTTAGCTTCTTCAATTGTGACCTCTTTATTGTTAAATACTACTTTTTTACCCGCAGATCTTTTTGATGAGAGCAATTTAATTTTATTTATTGGAAAATTTTTCTCCTCTAATAATTGCATGATTTTTTGTCCGACTGCCCCTGTTGCTCCAACCACTGCGACATTAAATGCTGTCTTCTGTACCATTTACAATAACTCCCTCCAAAATCGTAAATATCTTTTTTCTCTCCTAGCTATTTATTTTAACATATTTTCATCCATATAAGGAATAATAATTGGTTGAAGTTGTTTTCCGTCTAATGCATATTTCACACTATCTACAAGGTAATCTAATCTAGCTGTTAATGAATTTGGTTTTTTATACGGGTCATCTTGGCCAAAAGGAATAAAATAAATGTTTTTGCTATTCATAAGGCGCATTAAGTTCATCCCATTCAACCCAAGTGCATCGTTGGTTGTTACACCAAGTAAAACCGGGTTTTGATTTCTCATTGTTGATTTTGCGGCCATTAGTACTGGGTTATCTGTTAATGCATTTGAAAGCTTGCTTAATGAATTTCCTGTAAGGGGGGCAATTACCATACAATCAAGCGGATATTTCGGTCCAAATGGCTCCGCTTCCGGAATTGTTTTGACGACCTTTTTTCCAGTAATTGTTTCTAGTTTTTCAATATGTTGTGCCGCTTTACCAAATTTCGTATCCGTGTTTTGCACTGTATAGGATACGATTGGAATAACTTCTGCCTGCTCCTTGATGAGCTTCTCAATCTGCGGGAAAACCTGACTATGTGTGTGATGGGATCCGGTTAAACCGAACCCGATACGTTTTCCTGCTAAACTCATTCAGATTCCCTCGTTTCATCTAATATTTGAGTGATTACATCCGCAAGTATTTTTCCAGCGGTTCTTGGTGCAACAATACCAGGTAAGCTCCTTGCTAAAATTGCCTTAATCCCCCGTTTTTCCGCAAATTCAAAATCTGTCCCGCCAGGTTTGGATGCTAAATCAATAATAATTCCATTCGGTGGCAAATTTTGAATGGCATCCTTCGTTACAACTTGAGCCGGAATCGTATTAATGAGTAAATCACATTCATGGGTATGATCAGAAAGCTTTTCCAACGGAATCGCATGTAATCCCATTTCGGTGATTCTAGCCAGATCTCTTATGCTTCTTGCACATACCGAAACCTTCGCCCCCAAGGCTGAAAACTTATTTGCAACGGTATTCCCAACTCTTCCGAACCCTACTACAACGACTCGTGAGGAATGTATCGTATAATCTGTTTCCTCAAAGGCCATCATAATTGCACCTTCTGCTGTAGGAATAGAGTTATAAATTGCTACATCATCCCTATCCAATAACGGTACCAATTTGATATTCGCCTCATCTGCAGCTGACGTTAAATAATCATTTGTTATTCCAGTAAAAACGAGCGTATTGTTCTTTAATTTTTTGAACCATGCTTTGTTAATCTTAATTTGTTTATCCGAGAATACGGTTTCTATTTTTCCGGACTTATCTGTACCTGTTATTGGTAATATAACCGCGTCTAACTTAGATGGTTCTAACTCTTCAAAATCCATTTGATTAGAACCTGTAAATCCTTGCTCTAATTTATCAAAGCCTACTAACATCATCGTTGTATCAGGTAATGTCTTTAGTTGCCTGATTAATTCTAAATAGCGTGCATCGCCGCCAATCACAGCTATAAATTGACTCATTATTGTTTAGACCCTCCAGACATACTTCCTGTTTTCATTTTCTTTATAGCTTATGTGAACGCACAGTGAGAGTGATTGTCTGTGTAAAAAAAGAAAGCAAAAAGGCAGATATTCTTTTAGAATATCCACCTTCAGCTTATCTGTCTTCTATTTTATTAGTAACAATCATTTTAGAACTGTATTTATTCCACGAGTGTAATTTCCACAACTTTTCTTCCCCAGCTATATGCTTGATCCTTTGTAGGTACATGAATATCTATTTTATTCCCTTTAATTGCTCCACCAGTATCACCTGCTACTGCATAACCATACCCTTCTACGAAAACCTTCGTTCCAAGTGGAATAACATTTGGATCTACTGCAATTACCTTTTCATGCGGATTTGCTTTTAGATTGATACCTGTAGCAGTTATTCCGGAGCATCCATTACAGTGAGCAGTGTAGGCTGTTGCTTCAACAGAAATTGTTCTACCGGCCGGTTGTGTTGATTCGTTTTCAGCTTGAACGGGCTCTTCCTCCAAGTCATCCGTTACAACCTCTTCCTCATCTGCTGCCTCTTCAGTCTCGATCTCTGGTTCTGGTTCTTCCACTTCCACTTCAGCTCTGTCTTCTGGTTCTTCCACTTCTATCGCTTTTACTTGTTCAGATGGCGCCTCATAATCTATGTCCAACTCAGCTGCACCATTGATAACTAGTTGTTGTCCAGTAATGATTAAATCTGAATTAAGGTTATTCCAATTTTTCAAATTCTCAACGGTGACATTATCGCCATATGTTCTACTAATTTCACCTAAATTATCTCCTTTTTCTACGGTGTAATACTCTGTTTCTTCCTCATCCAGCTTTAATATTTGTTTTGGATGTATCATGGAAGAATTGAGATTGTTTATATCCTTCAGTTTTTCTACAGAAGTATTATTATTATTTGCTATTGTCCAAAGGTTATCTCCTTTTTTAACTTCATAATCGGTTGCTGCTGACACTGTTGTCGCAGAAACCCCCATAATAATTAAACCAACAATTAGAGCTACTAACTTTTTCATTATGTAGTCCCCCTCGTTTTAATTACTGACAACGTAATCGTAACACGGGGACAAGTTGAATGCGGTTACGGCTTGTTTAAGAGTATATGTCTTAAATTACAAATGAAATATTTTTTGATTAATCAGTTCTATTTGCTCTATCACGTGCATACAATAGGGTAAGGATAGTTATGAATACAAGAATAGAACGGCTAGAACTGGTTAGCTGGTTGCAGAAATGAAAGGATTACCATCATGTCTTTATCGTTTTGTCTGCGGCTGTTTGTCCAGCTAAGCTATTTACAGCATTCAATTTTGCCTACTTAAAACAAAGCAGGCATCATCTATTTGATACCTGCTCTATCAACTGAATTATTCTAGTTTTTCAGTTTCAATCATAATCATATCTTCTCCGATTTTCTTGATTGAGTTCCAGCGGATTTTCGTTTCTTCTCCTTCTTTCACAAGTCCAAACCACTTATAATTTGGAATAATAAATGCTTCTATCTGCCCGGTTGTTTCATCAATTTCCAAATCTGTCTGGCCAAGCATCCCTAATCTTGTACCCTCATTAACATTGATTATTTCTTTATCACTCATATCCCGAAACCGCATGCACTCACCCTCTCTTTTCCTTTATAGTTTATATATATGTTGTTGAAAGCTAGCTATGAGTTTTATGCGAATGAAGATGTTTAAAAAGCCAGTCCCGCTATCAGCAATTAGTGGAACGACCATTCCACAAATCGATCTTATTTGGGTTTAGGCTCGTCACTTTATTACGGCACGGAATAAAAAACAGCTCTGCAAATACATTGGTATCACCTATCTGGAAGGTTACAAAAAATTCATGTATATAGAATAAAAAGTATATTTTTACTTACTTGATATATTTTATTGTCCAAAACAAAGAAACGAGCATTTTCCCTTCATTAAGGTAAATGCTCGTTTAAAATACGTAATCGCAAGTAAATAGTCATTCACTTAGTAATGCATAACATGCTTGACACAGGCTAAATGATATTAATAAACACTTGCAGGTGCAATTAATGCGGTTGAAGCTGGATTTTTGAATATCCTTTTGATAACTTGCTGAATGGAAGCATGATCTACTGCGTCAATTTCGCGAATAATTTCATCTAACGTACGATGGCGCTGTAATAACAGCTCGTTTCTTCCATTTCTTGACATTCTGCTATTTGTGCTTTCTAATCCAAGCATTAAACCGCCTTTCAATTGTTCTTTACTATTACGCAGTTCTTTATCCGTTAATCCTTTATTTATCAATGTCTCTACCGTTTGATTGATTGTATCCTTTAATACGGAAAGCTGCTCTTTCCCTGTACCTGCATAGATTGTAAGAAGCCCATTATCAAGGAACGTGGAATGGTATGAGAAAACAGAATATGCTAAGCCTTGTTTTTCACGGACATCTTGGAATAATCTGGAACTCATACTCCCACCAAGCACATTATTCATAATAATAAGACTGTAAATATGCTCATTCCCTAGTGGAAGACCTTCAAAACCAAAACAGAGATGTGCTTGCTCGGTATCTTTATTTCGTTCTATAGTATTTGCATGGAAAGATGGTTTTAAAATCGTTGACTTCTCTTCAGGTGTTTCATAGGCACCAAAATAATTCTCAATCGAATAAATAAAGGATTCGTCAACATTCCCCGCAACTGAAACCACTACATTTTCAGGTGTATAACGCTGTTTTATATACTCTCTCAATGTTTCTGGTTTAAATGATTTTAAATGTGCTTCCGTTCCAAGAATAGAATACCCTAATGGATGATCACCATAAGAGGCTTTCGCCAATAAATCATGGACGATATCATCCGGGGTGTCCTCATACATTTTAATTTCCTCAAATACAACCTTTTTTTCCCGTTCCATTTCTGCTTCCTCAAAGGTTGAGTTAAAGAACATATCTGCAAGAATTTCTAATGCATAATCCTTATGTGTATCTAATACTTTTGCATAAAAACACGTATATTCCTTGGATGTGAATGCATTTATTTGTCCGCCAATGGAATCAAACGCTTCTGCTATGTCCTGTGCAGTTCTCTTTTTTGTACCTTTAAAAAACATATGCTCTAGAAAATGGGAAATTCCATTATTTTCAACTGTTTCATTTCTTGAACCAGTCAAAACCCAAATACCGATTGTAACCGAACGAACTGCGGGTATTTTTTCTAACACAATTCGAACACCATTTTTACTAATGTGTTTATCTATCAATATTCTTCCTCCTAAAGTAACGAGATGTATCAAAAGGGCAAGCGCCTGTTTATGAACATAGGTACTCACCCTAGTAGAGACTGGCTTGTCTTTCTTTTTCTCATTCTTTCCCAGTTCATGAACACGCTCACAACTAGAAAAAGAATGGATTACCTTTCTTCACTTAGCAGCATATCAATCGTTCCTAATCTGTAATCATTTTCCCTTACTAATTGAATTAGCTCTTCTAATCCATTTGCAGTGGAAGCTGTAGGATGCATCAAAATGGTTGCCCCAGGATGAATTTTACCCTTCACCCGGTTAATCATAACAGAAACTGACGGATTCTTCCAATCAATCGTATCCACTGTCCAAAGAATCGTTTCCATGTTCAGACTTTCTGCCGAATAGACAACTTGGTCATTAAAGCTGCCGCTAGGTGGCGCAAACCATTTTGCTTCTTTGCCTGTGATTGCAGATAGGATTTGGTTTGTCTGACTAATTTGCTCTACCATAGCTTGGTTGGATAGTCTGGCCATGTCTGGATGGTTATAGGCATGGTTGCCAATAACATGATCTTGTTCATCAATCATTTTTACAATTTCCGAATTTTGCTGCGCCCATTTACCCTCAATAAAAAAAGTAGCCTTCACCTGATTTTCTTTCAAAATACGCAACATTTCCGGTATATGCTCTTCTCCCCAAGAAACATTTATTAAAAACGCAACCATATCCTTTTCTGGATGGCCTCGGTAAATCGGTGAGCCGTCTAGATCCTTTAAGCTAATTTCTGGAGGTATTTGATCAAATACAAGCTTAGATTCATCGAATGTGCCAGCTTCTTTCATTTTTTCATAGGATTTCTCGATGTTTACCTCCAAGCCATTTCGACCAGCCGTTTTTTTCCAAACCCGGTCAATATAAGCATCTTGCGGTTCCACTGAAAATAAATCCTTTTTCTCTTTTATTTCTTGATATAAAGCATCCTTTTGATTAATCACTTGAGATTCCATTGCAGCGAAATTTATAGTAAAAGGATTATAATCGATTTGAAATGCTGTCGTTAAAACTAATATAAAGACAAAAAGATTTACATATTTACGATAATTCCTCATAGATACCCCTCCCCTTACATTTCTATGCAATAGTAGGACAAGTATGAAAAAATATCATAGATGAAAATTCCAAAACCAGAAAGAAGCAGACTGAACACTTGTTTCATAATACATTTATTCTATGTACTAGTTTATCCACTATCCATTAAATAATGTTTTAAGACAAATAAAAAAAGAAACTGAAATCTCAGCTTCCTTCTTTTCCAGTTATCTTTTATTTTGCTTTTTCTGCTCTTTCCTTTTCTTCAAGCAATACAGCTTTACGGGAAAGATTTACTCGACCTTGGCGATCAATTTCTTTTACTTTTACCATAATCTGATCACCAATCGATACAACGTCTTCGACTTTATTGGTGCGTTCTTCTGCTAGCTCAGATATATGGACTAATCCATCTTTACCTTTAAATAGCTCAACAAAGGCACCAAATTTTTCAATACGTTTAACCGTACCTAAATACATTTGGCCTACTTCTACCTCACGAACAAGATCTTCAATGATTTTTTTCGCCTTTTCATTCATAGAAGCATCTATTGAGGAAATAAATACACTTCCGTCTTGCTCGATATCAATTTTAACACCAGTTTCATCAATAATTTGATTAATCTGCTTACCGCTTGGGCCAATAACATCACGGATTTTATTTGGGTTAATAGACATGGTTAAAATTTTCGGTGCGAATTCAGAGAGCTCTGTTTTTGGTTCCCCGATGGTAGCAAGCATGGAATCTAAAATTTGCAGACGTCCTTTTTTAGCTTGGGTCAATGCTTCTTCTAGAATTTCTCTAGATAAGCCTTCAATTTTAATATCCATTTGCAATGCTGTAATTCCTTCTGCTGTTCCGGCAACTTTAAAGTCCATATCCCCTAAAGCATCTTCCATACCTTGAATATCTGTCAAGATTGTGTAATCTTCTCCTGATTTAACAAGTCCCATTGCAATTCCAGCAACAGGTGCCTTAATTGGTACACCGGCATCCATCATCGCTAACGTGCTGGCACAAATACTTGCTTGGGAAGTAGACCCATTCGATTCTAAAACCTCTGATACGAGACGAATCGTATAGGGGAACTCTTTATCAGAAGGAACTACTTTTTCAAGAGCTCGCTCACCTAATGCACCATGTCCAATTTCACGACGACCAGGTCCTCTGATTGGTCCAGTTTCACCAACACTGTATTGTGGGAAATTATAATGATGCATGAATCGTTTCGTTTCTTCTAGATCCAAACCATCTAAGATTTGTACGTCACCTAAAGCACCTAATGTACAAATACTTAACGCTTGAGTTTGTCCACGTGTAAACAAACCTGAACCATGTGTTCTTGGAAGGACATGTATACGTGAAGAAAGTGGACGAATTTCATCCGGCTTACGCCCATCTGGACGAACTTTTTCTTTCGTAATAAGTCTGCGAACTTCTTCTTTTACCATTTTATCTAAAATGTTGCTTACCTGTTTAATTTCCTCAGGCTCAGCCTCTTCATATGCAGCTAATACTTCGTCCTTTACTTCTTTAATTGCATCTTCTCTTGCATGTTTTTCCTGCACTTGAATTGCCGCAATTAGCTTTTCCTTCGCTTCTGCTTCAATTTTAGCTTGTAAAGCTTCATCAAGTTCAAATAATGTAATCTCCGATTTTTCTTGTCCGGCAGCTTTAACAATTTCCTCTTGGAATGCAACCAGACGCTTAATCTCTTCATGACCAAACATGATCGCTTCCAGCATTACTTCTTCTGGCACTTCATTAGCACCAGCTTCTACCATATTGATTGCATCTTTTGTACCTGCAACCGTTAATTCAATGTCACTCTGTGCTTCCTGTTCCACAGTTGGATTAATAATAAATTCACCATTTACCCTGCCTACATGAACACCGGCAATTGGTTCAGCAAACGGGATATTTGAAACACTTAGCGCAATTGATGATCCAACCATTGCTGCAATTTCAGATGAGCAATCTTGATCAACACTCATGACCGTACTGATTACTTGAACTTCATTTCTGAAGCCATCTGGGAATAGTGGGCGAATCGGACGGTCAATCAAACGAGATGCCAAGATTGCCTTCTCGCTCGGGCGTCCCTCACGTTTAATGAATCCCCCAGGAATTTTACCTACCGCATATAAACGTTCTTCATAATTAACGGTTAATGGGAAAAACGGTAAATCCTTTGGTTCCTTCGATGCAGTGGCAACAGCTAGTACCGAAGTATCGCCGTAATGAACCATACATGCACCGTTTGCTTGCTTTGCTAGTTCTCCAATCTCTACAGTAAATTTCTTTCCAGAAATTTCAGTGGAGAAAACTTGTTTTTCTTCTGCCATTAGTCGTAGTGCTCCTTTCAATACAACATTCCTAATAAACAATATAGATATCACTCTACAAATAGGTTTCCTCCTTTAGAATAAACTAAAGATGTTAAGGAATCAAATGCGAGAAAGCCTTGATTCACAAGGAGAACCCCTATTAATACTATGTTTGGCTTTATGTAATCAAAATAGTCAATAATACGTGATAAGATATATAAACCAAATTCAACTTTATATATACAATTCATGCAGCTTACCGAACGAAAATATATTTTGATTGAATAGAAAAAGCAGGATTTCTCCTGCTTTTAAACTTATCGGCGTAAGCCAAGTTTTTTAATTAATTCACGGTAACGAGTAACGTCTTTGTTACGTAGGTAAGTTAGTAAGTTACGACGTTTACCAACCATTTTTAAAAGACCACGACGTGAATGATGATCTTTTTTGTGAACACGCAAATGTTCATTCAACGCATTGATATCTTCAGTCAGTACAGCGATTTGTACTTCTGGAGAACCAGTATCTGTTTCGTGAACCTTGTACTCATTAATAATCTCGTTCTTACGTTCTTGTGTGATAGCCATTTGGCGCACCTCCTAATAAAATATAATAACCCCAGTCTCCTAGCAAGCGTCGGAGTTACGATTTGCCAAGGGATGGTTTTACCTTAATAAGCATAACGCTTCTAATAGAAAAAATCAAGTGTTCGCTTAAGATTCTTTCATTATACTTTCTCCGTAAAATAGCTGCGAATATTCTTCTCGTCCAGCTCTATTTGCGCAACCAATGCTTCAGCACTATCAAATTTTTCTTCTTCCCGAATATATTTATGCCATTCAACTTGCAATTCTTCACCATACAGATCATTGCTATAATCGAAAATATTAACTTCGACGGATAAATCTTTTCTATCCGCTGTAAAAGTCGGGTTTGTGCCGATACTTGCCATGCCTTCATATACTTGACTCTTAAAGATCACACAAACAGCATAAATTCCTGGCTTCGGAAGCAGTGCTTCTGGCTGCAATTCTAAATTTGCTGTTGGGTAACCAAGTTTCCTTCCTCTTTGAGCCCCTTTAATTACAATGCCACTAAACTTCAGCGGGTGTCCCAGCAAGCGATTTGCCTCTTCTACTAAACCGCTCTGTAACAGTTTACGGATTCTAGTAGAACTTATCTTTTCATCATTGGATATTACTTTGTCAATCGTTGTATAACTGAATTGTCCACGAGCAAACTCTTTAATATTACCCATATTGCCTTGCCCTTTATGCCCAAATGAATAATCAAAGCCGCCAACTAAATGTTTGATATTAAGTCCTATTATAAAATGGTCAATAAAAGCTTGTGGTGATAATTGTGATAGTTCTTGATTGAATTTAATAATATATAGCCGATCTACATGAAGTTTTTGCAATAATTCTTGCTTTTCCTTCATCGGCGTAATATATTGCACATGCTCTGTCTCTTTTTTTAAAACGACT
This sequence comes from Oceanobacillus sp. FSL K6-2867, assembly GCF_037963145.1. NCBI lineage: Bacteria > Bacillati > Bacillota > Bacilli > Caryophanales > Bacillaceae > Oceanobacillus > Oceanobacillus sp. FSL K6-2867. The sequence goes on along the minus strand of NZ_CP150144.1, from coordinate 4,041,320 downwards.
GATGGATGTGGATGAAACGTAATCACAGCACTTTCCATGTTTCTATTTTCCGCTTCGTCTACAGCTGTTTGAATCACTTGTTGATGTCCACGGTGAATACCATCAAAGAAGCCAATCGCACAAACTGTCTCCGGTAATTCCTCTAATACTAATGTATGTGGATAGGTTAATTCAATTGTTCTCATACTTTTCACCTGCACTTTATGATCTTTCACTGAATACGCGAACAGGTTTTATTTGTTCTGCTTTATCAGGATGATGTTGATAGATTGCTAATAGTTCATTGTGATGCAAGACCGCAAAAGGATCTTTGAGTTCGATATTCTTTGGTTCAGCAAGTTTTTGTCCATTTAGTATTTTTCGTTTCGTATCTTCATTAACATACAGACGATCCAAGTGAGTGATTCCATCCATAATCGGATGCAGCAAACTTTGCTGTTCATTCTGTTCGACCGCCTCTTCTATCATAGCAAATGAAACTGCATTTTTCTCGGAAAACGTCCCAGTTTCTGTTCGAACAAGTGCAGACATATGTGCAGGATAACCTAGTTTTGCTCCAATATCAACGCAGAGCGTTCGAATGTACGTTCCTTTTGAACAAACAACTTTGAAACGAACGGTATGTGCCTTCGGATTGATTGACAGTTTTTCTAATTCATAAATTGTGACTTCGCGCTTTGGACGTTCAACAGCCTCATTTGCCCGCGCGTATTCGTATAGCTTTTTTCCATTCACTTTTACAGCAGAATACATCGGAGGGATTTGAATAATATCACCTAAGAAATCATTAAGCGTTTTATCAATTACTGTTTCAGAAGGAAATTCCAATACTTCTTTTTCTTCAACCATGCTCCCGTGAGCATCTTCTGTATCTGTCGAAGATCCAAGTTTCACTTCAGCAATATACGTTTTTTTCGTATTTGTAAGAAAGGGAACTATTTTTGTAGCTTGCCCAATACAGATTGGCAATACGCCTTCTACTTCCGGATCAAGTGTACCTGTATGTCCTACTTTTTTTGTTTTAAAGTATCTTCTGCATTTCATAACACAATCATGAGAAGTATACCCTTTTGGCTTCCATAATGGTAAAATGCCTTCCATTGCACTAGCCTCCACTAAATTCTTTGTATGTATTCGGATATGGGAAAATCTGACCTGTTTCTACGTAGACAGGTCAGATTTTGATAATTATTCTTTATTTAAGTCTTTTAAAATCGAATCAATTCGATTTCCATACTCGAATGCTTCATCAAATTCAAAAGTAAGTTCCGGAGTTTTGCGCAGGCGGATGCGACTACCAATTTCAGAACGGATAAATCCTTTTGCTTTTGCTAATCCAAGTAATGTATCCTGTTTTTGCTTCTCATCCCCTAGTACAGAGATAAAGGCCTTCGCCTGTTGCAGATCACCAGTTACTTCTACATCTGTTACCGTAACAAAACCAACTCTTGGGTCTTTAATCTTTCTTGCTAGAATATCGCTTAGTTCTTTTTTCATTTGTTCAGCTATTCTGTTTGCTCTCAATTCAGCCATTTTATTCACCTCTAGAATAACGTGTTAAAGTCTTTCCACATTAGTAATCGTACGTTCGAGTTCGGTAAAACCATCAATCATTTCAAGAGCAGCATGAATTACCTTTTCTGTATGAACGTATTCTGTAGAAATTGTCACAATCCCAATTTTTGTGCGCTGCCACAGATCATGGTAATCCAATTCTGTAGCAGCAACATTAAAATTGTTCTGCAGCTTCGCAAGTATTTTTTTGATAATTGTTCGTTTAGCCTTTAGTGAATGCCCTTCATACATGATACATTCTACTTCAGCATAGACAATCATTTGCGCTCAATTTCCTGCATAACGAAAGCTTCAATAATATCGCCTTCTTTAATGTCATTGAAATTCTTGATTGTTATTCCACATTCATAGTTTTGCGCAACTTCTTTTACATCGTCTTTAAAACGTTTTAACGCAAGCAGTTCTCCTTCATAAAGGACAACCCCGTTACGGATTATTCTTACACCGGCATCACGTGTGATTTTGCCATCTGTAACGTAGCTTCCTGCAATGGTACCAATTTTAGATACCTTAAACGTTTCACGGACTTCTGCCTGTCCAATAACTTTTTCCTCGAACTCAGGATCAAGCAATCCTTTCATCGCTGATTCAATTTCTTCAATCGCGCTATAAATCACACGATGCAGACGAATATCTACTTTTTCAGATTCTGCTGCTTTTTTCGCATTAACATCCGGTCGAACGTTAAATCCGATCACAATTGCATTGGATGCGGACGCAAGAATAATATCAGATTCTGTTATCGCTCCAACTCCGGTATGAATGATTTTAATTTTCACACCTTCCACTTCGATTTTACGTAGTGAAGAAGCCAGTGCCTCAACAGATCCTTGTACATCTGCTTTTACGATAATATTCAGGTCTTTCATTTCACCTTGCTTGATTTGTTCGAACAAATCATCGAGGCTGACTTTCGTTTGCTCTCCACGGCTAGCAACCAGATGTTGTTGCTGGCGCGCTTCTCCAATTTGACGTGCTTTCTTTTCATCGTCAAATACAAGGAATTGATCTCCAGCCTGTGGCACATCATGCAGTCCAGTAATTTCAACTGGTGTAGAAGGACCAACTTCATTCACGCGCTTACCAATGTCATTAACCATTGCACGAACACGTCCATACGTATTTCCTACAACAATGGCATCACCAACACGTAAAGTTCCGTTTTGAACAAGTAATGTGGATACAGAGCCTCTACCTTTATCTAACTGTGCATCAATAACAGTACCAAAGGCATTTGCTTTCGGATTCGCTTTTAACTCTTCAACTTCTGAAACGAGTAAAATCATCTCTAGCAAATCATCAATACCTTGATTATTTTTTGCAGAAATATTCACGAATATCGTATCTCCGCCCCAATCCTCTGGTATCAATTCGTATTCTGTTAATTCTTGCATCACGCGATCTGGATTAGCTGCTTCTTTATCAATTTTGTTAACTGCAACAATAATTGGTACTTCAGCTGCTTTTGCATGGTTGATTGCTTCGACAGTTTGCGGCATTACACCATCATCCGCAGCTACCACAAGAATTGCTATATCTGTAACCTGTGCTCCACGGGAGCGCATGCTTGTAAACGCTGCGTGACCAGGCGTATCAAGGAATGTAATTTTTTTGTTATTAATCGCTACTTGGTATGCTCCGATATGCTGTGTAATTCCACCCGCTTCGCCCGCAGTAACTTTTGTATGGCGTATTGAATCAAGTGTCGTTGTTTTCCCATGGTCAACGTGCCCCATTATCGTAACAACGGCTGGTCTTTCAATTAAATCTTCTTCTTTTTCTTCAACGACATATTTATCGAAATCAGTATCTTCTAAAATAATTTCTTTTTCTACTTCTACATTATATTCGCCACAGATTAATTCGATTGCATCATCGTCTAAATCTTGATTTTTTGTTGCCATAACACCAAGAAACATTAATTTTTTAATAATTTCTGCAGGCTCTTTATTTAATTTAGTTGCCAGCTCACTTACTGTTAATGTATCGTTGTAAACAATTTTAGATGGTGTTTCTTTAACAGCTTTTTGTTCGTTTACAACCGGCTGATTGCCTTTTCTAGACCCCTTTTGTTTCTTCTTATATGGGTTCGTTTTTTGCTGCTGGCCTTTTGATTGAGAATGGTTTTTCCCTTGCTTAGCCGATGGATTGGAATTCTTTTTTGATTGATTATTTCCTTGACTCGGCTTTTTAATATCTGGCTTTGACTGTTTAGACTTATTCGCATTGAATTTTTCATCTAATTTGCGAACTGTATCATCTGAAATTGTTGACATGTGATTTGACACTTCAACATTTAAATCTGTTAAATAGTTAATTATTTCCTTGCTTGATGTATTGTTTTGTTTTGCATATTCATATACACGTATTTTACTCATACGTTCACCCCCGAATTTGATTACCCGAGTAACGATTTTATCTTCGTAGCAAACCCCGAATCTAAGATCGCAATCGCTACTCTTTGGGACTTTCCAATAGCATCTGATAATGTATCACGATCATCTGCTATTCTAAAAGGTACTTCATAGTAGTTACATTTATCTGTTAGCTTCTTCTTCGTCTGTGGTCCAATATCAGAAGCTATAATAACCAGCTTTGCTCGATTGGAGCGGATATCCTTGAGAATAGTTTCTTCACCTAGTGAGCATCTTCCAGCACGGTAAGCGAGACCAATCATATTTAAATAGCTATTTTTCATCGATTTTACCATTAATCAAAGTTTTAAGTTCTTCAAAAATAGCCGGATCCACTTCTGCATTTAAGGTACGGCTAAGCACATTCGATTTCTCTGCTTTTGAAATAACATCCAAATCAAGCGAAAGGTATGCACCTCGACCATTTTTCTTTCCACTAGGATCCACAAAGACCTCTCCTTCTTTGTTTCGAACGATTCGAATAAGATCCTTTTTTGGCTTCATTTCATTTGTTACAACACATTTTCTTTCAGGTACTTTTCTCTTTTTCACCATTTATGAGTCCCCCTTATTCAAAAAGATCCTCATTATTGTCAGAATAGGAATCTTGTGGTTCCGTTTTTAATAGACCCTCTTCTCTTGCTTCTGTTTCACTTTTAATATCAATTTTCCAGCCTGTCAGCTTAGCAGCAAGCCTTGCATTCTGACCTCGTTTTCCAATTGCAAGGGATAATTGATAATCTGGAACAATTACAGTTGTAGCCTTTTCTTCTTCATTAACTAATACTTCTATAACTTTAGAAGGACTCAGTGCATTCGAAACATAAACAACTGGATCTTCTGACCACTCAACAATATCAATTTTTTCTCCTTTTAATTCATCAACGATTGCTTGCACACGCTGGCCTCGCTGACCTACACAGGAACCAACTGGATCTACTTCTGGATCTTGTGCGTATACGGAGATTTTAGAACGGTCACCGGCTTCTCTCGCAACCGATTTGACTTCCACTGTTCCATCAAATATTTCAGGCACTTCCATTTCAAATAAGCGTGTTAAAAGTCCAGGATGTGATCTTGAAATATAAATTTGTGGTCCTTTGCTCGTATTCTCCACTTTCGTTACAAATACTTTTAAGCGATCATGTACATGATATTCTTCTGTTGGCATTTGTTCAGCCTCAGCCAGCTTTGCTTCAATTTTGCCAAGGTTAACATAGACAAACCGTGAGTCTTTTCGTTGAATGATTCCCGTCATAACATCTTCTTCACGGTCAATATATTCAGAGAAAATAACCCCTCGTTCTGCTTCCCTGACTCGCTGTGTAACAACTTGTTTTGCCGCTTGTGCTGCAATGCGACCAAAATCCTTCGGTGTTACTTCAACCTCAATAATATCTTCAGCTTCATAATTAGGATCAATCTTTCTTGCTTCATCAACCGAGATTTCAAGTTGTGTATCTTCGACTTCTTCTACGACTGTTTTTCTAGCAAAAACACTCATTTTACCTGATGCTTCATTAAGTTCAACTCGAACATTTGTAGCAGATTTAAAGTTTTTCTTATAGGCAGAAATCAAAGCGGCTTCCAATGCTTCCATTAAAATTTCCTTTTCAATTCCTTTTTCCTTTGCTAAATTATCAATCGCATCAAACAACTGATTGCTCACCAGTTTTTCCCCCTTTTAAATTAGTAAAAAACTTGGTCGTTACCAAATTTTATAACGAAAGCCTTCGTACGTAACTGATTTCCTTAATAGAAAACTTGGCGTTCGCCAAGCTAGGCGAGTGCCTTAGTTGCACTTATGCAGCATAAAAAGTTTATACTTTCTTATCTGCCAGATTATTTAACGCTTATTATAATGTAACCGCTAATCGTGCTTTGGCTATTTTATCAAATGGTATTTCCACCTGTTTTTTACGTGTTTTTACTTTGTATTCAATTGTAGCTATATTGTCATGGAAAGCTTTTAGAATACCCTCATACTGTTTTTCCCCTTCAATGGGTTCGTATAACTTGACGTATACATTTTTTTCGATGTTTTTCTCAAAGTCTTCTGTCGTTTTAAGCGGGCGTTCCACTCCAGGCGAGGAAACTTCCAGGAAATATGCTTCTTTAATCGGGTCGGCTTTATCCAGTTTTTCACTTAATTGTTCAGAAACTTCTCCGCATTCAGCAATATCAATACCGCCAGCTTTATCGATGTACACACGAAGGAACCAATTTTTACCCTCTTTCACATATTCGATATCGACGAGTTCAAGGTTTTTTTCTTCTACAATTGGAAGTACCAATTCCTCTGTTGTTTTAATTACATGGGAGCTCAATTTCCATCCTCCTTTATTAACTTCAATTGTATTACTCATTATGAACTATCTTCTCCAACTTCATCTGAGCGCATCCAAATCAATATAAAACCCCTGCCTAAAATTGGGGCGAGGGGAATTGTACGGGTGGATAATCAGATATGAAGAAAGAGTGGGTGTGCACCCACTCTTTAGACCGTTCGTATCCTTACTTTCCAAAAAATAGTATAGCATAAAGTGTTAGCTTGTGCAAGAATAACAGCGCAGGCTAGACTGCTAAAACAACGAAAGCTGGTTTTTTTCTTCCATTCCTTCAAGGCATCCGTGATTATCAAGATATTCTAATACAGTTTTAGAGATTTTACTTCTTTCTCTTAAATCTTCTTTTGATAAAAATTCTCCCTCTTCACGTGCTTTTACTATATTCAATGCTGCATTTGTTCCTAATCCATCTACAGCATTAAATGGAGGAAGCAGCGAGTTGCCATCTACAATAAAGTCTGTTGCGCTTGACTTGTATAGACCTACTTTTTGGAATGAAAAACCACGCTCACACATTTCAAGTGATATTTCCAATACTGTAAGCAAACTTTTTTCCTTAGGTGCAGCATCATTGCCTTTAGCAACGATAGTATCTATCCGATCCCGAATTGCCTGAGAGCCTTTAATCATTGTATCTAATTCAAAATCATCTGCACGTACCGTAAAATAAGCAGCATAGAACAGAATAGGGTGATGCACTTTAAAATATGCTATGCGAACTGCCATCAATACATATGCAGCTGCATGGGCTTTCGGGAACATATATTTAATCTTCTTACAAGATTCAATATACCAGTCCGGAACACCATGCTTCTTCATTTCTGTAATCCATTCGTCTTTCAGCCCTTTTCCTTTACGTACGAACTCCATAATATTAAAAGCAAGGGAAGGTTCCAAACCTTTGTGCATTAAATAAACCATAATATCATCTCGACACCCAATAACATCTGGCAACTCACATATGCCATCATTTATCAAGTCCTGAGCATTGCCTAACCATACATCCGTGCCATGCGATAGACCTGAAATAATTAGCAGCTCCGCAAATGTACTCGGCTTTGTGTCCTCTAGCATTTGCCTTACAAACTTGGTCCCAAATTCCGGAACTCCAAGTGTACCGGTCTTACAATTAATCTGCTCTGGTGTAACTCCGAGTGTCTCTGTTCCTGAGAATATTTTCATTACTTCATCATCATCTGTCGGAATCGTCATTGGATCAATGCCACTTAAATCCTGAAGCATACGGATAACTGTTGGATCATCGTGTCCGAGAATATCTAGTTTTAACAAATTATCATGAATGGAATGGAAATCAAAGTGTGTTGTTCGCCATTCACTGTTACGATCATCTGCTGGGAACTGTATTGGTGTAAAATCAAAAATTTCTTTGTCTTCAGGTACAACAATAATACCACCCGGGTGTTGTCCTGTAGTCCGTTTTACACCAGTGCACCCTTGGACAAGACGGTCCACCTCTGCATTTTTATAAACTAATTGTTTATCAGAAGCATAGCCTTTTACGTAACCATAGGCAGTTTTTTCAGCAATTGTACCAATCGTTCCGGCGCGATACACGTAATCCACTCCGAATAATTCCTTCGTATAGTTATGCGCACGAGGTTGATATGCACCAGAGAAGTTTAAGTCGATATCCGGAACTTTATCTCCCTTAAATCCAAGGAATGTTTCAAATGGGATGTCCTGTCCATCTTTTTTCAGAGCTGCATCACATTGCGGGCAGTTTTTATCTGGCAAATCAAAACCACTCGCAACAGAGCCATCTGTAATAAATTCATGGTAATGGCAGCCCCCGCATACATAATGCGGTGGCAGAGGATTTACTTCTGTAATTTCTGTCATCGTTGCAACAAAGGAAGAACCTACAGAACCCCTTGACCCTACAAGATAACCATCATCTAATGACTTTTTAACAAGCTTGTGAGAAATTAGATAAATAACAGCAAATCCGTTACCTATAATACTTTCCAGTTCTTTTTCAAGACGATCGATTACGATTTGTGGCACAGGGTCCCCATAAATTTTCTTGGCTCGTGTATAACATAAATCACGCATTTCCTGTTCTGCACCTTCGATTGTTGGTGTATATAAACCATCTTTCACAGGTGAGATATCCTCTAGTTCATCTGCAAGTGCATTAGTATTCGTTATAACAATTTCGCGTGCTACTTCCTCCCCTAGAAATTTAAAGCAATCTAACATATCATTTGTCGTACGAAACGGTGTATCAGGTAATGTTTGTCTGTTCAAAGGATTACCAGCCTGTGATGCAATCAATATTTGCCGGTATAATTTATCATGGTCATCCCTATAATGTACATTTCCTGTAGCAACGACAGGTTTGTCCATTCTCTTTCCAAGATCAACAAGCTTTTTAATAATGTCAATAATTTGCGACTCGTTTTGCACAAGGTCTTTTTCCACGAGATGTGCATAATTGGCCGGCGGCTGAACTTCAATATAATCATAAAACTCAGCTACCTCTTCTGCTTCCTCCGTAGATTTTTGCATCATTGTTTCAAAAACTTCACCTTTATCACATGCTGTTCCGACGATAAGCCCTTTGCGAAATTTTTGTAAAAGGGATCTTGGTATCCGTGGTACTCGGTAAAAATAGTTAATATGTGCATAGGAAACAAGTTTATATAAGTTTTTCAGACCCTCTTGTGTCTTAGCTAGAAGCGTAGCGTGAAATGGGCGAGAACGCTGGTAAGCATTCCCCTCACCCATATGATTATTTAATTGGTTATGATTCCGAATGTCTTTTTCTAATAATTTTTGAACAAGCTTCCATAGTAAGTAACCGGTAGCTTCCGCATCATAAATAGCACGGTGATGCTGAGTTAGTTCAATATCTAAATGCTTGCACAGTGTATTTAATCGATGATTTTTTAATTCGGGCAGCAGGAATCTAGCAAGCTCCAGCGTATCCATAACTGGGTTTGCAGCCTTTTCATAATTAATTCGTTTCAGACCCTGGTTTAAGAATCCCATATCAAAGCTTGCATTATGAGCAACAAGTATGTCTTCTCCCATCCAAGCATGGAAATTCATTAAAACATCTTCGACTTCTGGTGCATCTTTAACCATATCATCCGTGATACCAGTTAATTCAATGGTCGTTTGCGATAATGGATGGTGCGGGTTTGCAAATGCCTCAAAACGATCAACAATTTCACCTCTATGGATTTTTACTGCTGCAAGTTCAATAATCGTATCATATACAGCTGATAGCCCCGTTGTTTCAACATCAAAGACAACGAACGTATCGTTCTCTAAGTCTCTATCTGAGTCGTTGTATGCTATCGGCACACCATCATCAACAAGGTTCACTTCAACCCCATAAAGCACTTTAATATTATTTTTCTTTCCTGCCGCATGTGCTTCTGGGAATCCCTGTACACCAGCATGGTCAGTAATTGCAACTGCACGATGTCCCCATTTTGCAGCTTGTGTGACTAATGCTTCTGCGGAAATAACAGAATCCATTTGGCTCATCGTTGTATGTGCATGCAGCTCTACTCGCTTTTCATCAGCAGGAGCGCTATCCATCCGTTCGTCTACTTTGATTTCATGGATATCATTAGCCATCATTGCAAGTTCATTCGTATACATATCTGTCTGAATACTGCCTCTTGCTTTAACCCACATCCCTTTCTTAACAGCTGCAAATTTTGCTGCGTCCTCATCGTTTTTAGAGAACATTTTTATTTGTAATGAATCTGTATAGTCAGTTGCCTTAATAATTAAAAGACTTCTTCCTGAACGCAATTCACGAACTTCTGCTGAGAAAATATAACCTTGTACTGTAATTCGGCGCTCTTCTTCCAAAATCTGCTCCATCGTAATTGCTTCATCTTTAATGTTATATCCAATCATGAAAGGTCCATTATCTTCAGTATCTTTTTGCTTGTCACGTTTTACTTTCTCCTGTACGGTTTTTTGAACTAGCTGTTGGTCTTCAAGTGCTTTTTGCTCTCTAAACTTCTGCATATCCATCGCATCCGCTTTTACTTGAACATCAAGACTATAGGAGAGTGAACCAATTCGTGAACAAAATGTTTTGAACTCTGGTTCTAATTTTCGTTTAAGCGCAGTTGCTTCAGCATCATTTCTTGCGGTTAACATAATCTTGTTATTGTTAACTTCAGGAGTTTGCGTTTGTACAAGCTCTTTATAGGCCGGTGATATTTGTGTCATTGAGGTAACAAAATGCTTCCAGTAGCCGGTAATCGTATTGCTATCACAAGCTTGTTCATTTGTAATCAATGTCAGCTCCACTTTAGCTATCTGCTGGAACGATTCTCTTAGCTTAACTGTAAAAATTTGATATACTTCAATTGGCAAAATACGTGCTACACAAATATAAAAATGCCAAGTCTTTGTTTTTTTGTAGACTTCTAATTTATCTAGGTAGCTATCTTGAAAATAGTTTACTATGTAATCATCGGATAATTGCAGCTGCTTCAATAATAAACTCATTTTCTCTTTTTTCGATATATCCATTTATTATGCCTCCTTCAGCTAAACAATTACATAGGTCGTATACACTTACAGTAACAATGTAAACCCTTGTCAGAAATAAGACAAGGGTTTTAATTCGTGACGTACCTATTTATTTTATCATGCATTAAGAGGCTGGGACAAAAATATTTTTATGAAGTAAAAACCGAACATGATTGGTGTAAATAATTCGCACCGGAAAATATACTCCGCGCATCAAATAGCAGCTGGTAAGACCCCTTGTTCTATCGAACTACGTTGTCTCACCTATGCTTTTCCTCTCGCAGGGGTCTACGTATATTTCTACACTAAGTTTGTGCATCGTTCGTCTTTAACATGAAACACTTTCGATACGTCCCAACCTCCTTCTAATCGCTTAAAAACTTAAAAACATGGATAGGGATAAGAAATCCCTACCATAAAAGTTATTTTATAAAAATAATCTTTGGATGTCATTCCAGGTTACCACAATCATCAGAAGCATTAGAAATGCAAATCCAACGAAATGGAATATACCTTCCTTTTCTGGTGCAATTGGTTTTCCACGTACAGCTTCCAAACCAACGAACAATAGTCTTCCACCATCAAGCGCAGGCAATGGAACAAGATTTACAATTCCAAGATTGACACTTAACATTGCAGTCCACAATAAGAGGTTCATAAAACCTGTCTGTACTACTTGATCTGTTGTATCATAAATTCCTACTGGACCTGATAGTAAATCAAGCGAAACCTGACCTGTTACAAGCATCAGTAAATTCGTTAAAATTAATCTTGTTATTTCATAGGTTTGTTCAAAGCCATATGTCAGTGTTCCGAGAACTGTTTTTTCAAACGCCTGATAGACTCCTATTTGACCAACAGTAATCGGTTCCCCCTGCTGATCTACTGTCTCAGCTGAATTTGGAACAACGGTTAACTGTTCTTCAGCTCCATTACGCAATACAACCATGCTTAATTCTTGGCCAGGATTTTCTCTAACGATTGAGGTAAACTCTTCCCATGTTGAAACTGAGGTCTCTCCAATCCGAATCACTTCATCATTCGCTTGAAAACCTGCTTCTGCAGCTGGGGAGTCAGCCTGGATCTCTCCCATTTGTGCTTCATCAACTGGAGTACCTTGTACGACCCCTAAGATAATAAAAATAACAATCGCTAAAATAAAGTTCATCATTGGCCCTGCAAATAATTGCATTGCTCGCTGACCGATGGACTTCGAAGCAAACTGACGATCATACGGTGCAATTTGCGTTTCTCGCTCGTCCATAATAAAAAATGCTTTTTGGTCAACTTCAAAGTGCAGTTTCTCATCTTCTTCACCGATTTCATATCCCTCAATAAACAAACGATGATCAAGATCAACATGCTCTACTTCAATCACTCTGGCATTTGGATGTTTGGATTTGTTATTGACGATTATTTTGTTTACCTTACCCTCATCATTAAACTCAAGTCCAATATGATGTCCTGGCTTTAACTCAATGATTTCTGGGTCTTCGCCTGCTACTCGTACATAGCCACCTGCAGGAATAAGACGAATCGTGTATAACGTTTCATTCCTGACAAATGAGAAAATCTTCGGTCCAAATCCAATTGCAAATTCACGAACAAGCATACCTGCTCGTTTTGCAAAAATCATATGTCCCCATTCGTGGATAAAAACGAGTAATCCAAACATAAAAATAAATGCAATTACAGTCGTCAATAGAAGCACCTTCCTTTATTGGAGCAAATCTATTTTTACACATTTGTAATGTTACTTGTACTCCGATAAAATTATATTCTTACTTTTAGTTAAGTTTAACCTCTTTTTCACAAGTTGTACAAGTTTTTCTGTGAAACATGCTTGCTCTTTACTCCATTCCGCCTAAACAAAATGAATAAAATGAAGCAAAGGAATAACAAATAACATGCTGTCAAACCGGTCTAGTATACCACCATGTCCAGGTAATATGTTACCAGAATCTTTAACGCCATAATTACGCTTGAAGGCAGATTCAACAAGGTCACCAATCTGTCCAAAAATAGAAGCGAGAATCGTAACACCTACAACTGTCACCAACGAGTGTCTAAATGGTTCCACAAGGTGGAAAACGATAGCGACAGCACATGCAAGCACAATTCCACCTAATGCACCTTCAATCGTTTTATTTGGGCTGATTGTTGGCCATAATTTACGCTTTCCAAAAGCACGGCCAAATAAATAAGCGCCTGTATCAGTAGACCAAATAATGAAAAATGCGTAAAGAATATTGCTTAAAGCATGATTTCCATCTCTCGTTTCCAGTAAATAATAGAAACCGAGTCCTACATAAAAAGAGGCTAAAAGAATAAAACCTACATGATCAAATGTGAATTGGTTTTTAACTAATACCGTATACGCCAGCAACAACAAAATGATTAATGCAATCATTTCAAATTTAGAAAACCAGCCTATTGTTAGCAAGATTGACGAGCCAGGTATTAAGATTAGCCACAATAATAGAACAGCTAGTAGGTAAGGAACAATATAGCCTCCTATGTTGCGCATCCTAATTAACTCCACTAGCCCTACTGATGCCATCACATACACAAGTATTGTAAAAGGAAGTCCGCCAAAAATGACGAAGGGCAAAAATATAGCTAGTGCAATTAATGCGGTTATCGTTCGTTGCTTCATAAACCTTTCATCACCTTAAATACCTCCATATCGTCTTTTCCGCTGCTGATATTCATACAGTGCGTTAAAAAAGGTTGTTTCATTAAAATCCGGCCATAGGGCATCTGTAAACCAGAATTCAGTATATGCCAGCTGCCAAAGAAGGAAATTACTCAATCTTTGTTCGCCACCAGTGCGAATAAGCAAATCAGGATCTGAAAGACCATTGGTATATAAATATTTTGAGAATAGATTTTCATCCAGTGAGTCAATCGATATTTTAGAGCAATCTAAATCATTCATTATTTGCTTAACGGCATGCATGATTTCAAACCTGCTTCCATAATTCAAAGCAAAGTTTAAAAGCAGTCCATCATTATCTTTAGTTTTTTCCTTCGCATACTGAACTGCATCTCTCGTATGTTTAGGCAGTGCATCAAAATCACCAATTGTTTCAATACGAACATTGTTTTCGATAAGCCCCGGTAAGTATATATGTAGAAACTCTTTTGGAAGCTTTAAAATAAAATCAATCTCCGATTTTGGCCTTTTCCAATTTTCTGTGGAAAACGTATATAACGTAAGGATTTTAACATTGGCTTTCACTGCTGCTTTTACAATTTTATTAACTGTACTAACGCCTTCTTTGTGTCCTGCTATTCGTGGAAGCCCGCGTTTTTGTGCCCAGCGTCCATTTCCATCCATAATAATTGCAACATGATCCGGAGCGCTTTCCAGATTTGCCATTTCTGTTTCTTTCAATTGTTTATTAAAAAAAGGAATTTTCATCGACATAGTCTGTCCCCCGAATGTTGTTCATCTATACAATCCTTTTAACATCATTATTACGAATGAAAAGGAATAATTACATAGTTCCAACAGGTTGAATCTACATTATAACATGATAATACTTTTTTATTATACCGATAATCAAGCCAGAATACAAAAGCTCTCTTAAATAAGAGAGCTTTTATACCTTACTCTGAAATTTAATAAATCATACATCCAAAGAAAATGGATTAAAATGTCTAACAGACAACCATTAAACTTCCATAATTTCTTTTTCTTTGTTTTTTGCCAGCTGATCAATTTGTTTAATATGATCATCTGTTGATTTTTGGACATCATCCTGTAGACCTCGCAGATCGTCTTCTGTAATTTCACCATTTTTCTCTGATTTTTTTAAGTTATCATTTGTATCACGACGAATATTACGAATTTGAACACGAGATTCTTCCGCATACTTACCAACAACTTTTACTAAATCTTTTCTTCTTTCTTCCGTTAGAGGCGGAATGCTTATACGAATCATATTTCCATCATTGGAAGGTGATAAGCCAATGTCAGCAATCTGAATTGCTCGTTCAATATCAGCTAGTGCTGTTTTGTCATAAGGAGTGATTGTTAAGAGTCTTGCTTCTGGAGCTCCAACATTCGCTAACTGGTTTAATGGTGTTGACGCACCATAATAGTCAACATAAATACTGTCTAATAGACTTGGGTTTGCTCTTCCAGCTCGAACAGATGCTAGATTTTTGGAAAACGCTTGGACAGCTTGTTCCATCTTTTCTTCCATTTGATTTAATATTGTTTTTGACATATTCTATTTCCCCCTTATTGTCGTGCCGATGGTTTCCCCTTCGACAACTCGTTTAATATTTCCTTCTTCCGTTATAGAAAATACAATTAATGGGATATCATTATCCATACATAATGAAGAAGCTGTAGAATCCATTACTCCAAGACCTTCATTAAGCATTTCCAAATATGTTAGGCTATCATACTTTTTGGCATCCTTATTTGTTTTTGGATCAGCTGTGTACACTCCATCAACATTATTTTTAGCCATAAGAATCACTTCTGCTTCGATTTCAGCAGCTCTTAATGCTGCAGTTGTATCAGTTGAAAAATAAGGATTACCTGTTCCTGCCGCGAAAATGACAACACGCTTTTTCTCTAAATGGCGAATTGCTTTTCTCCTTATGTATGGTTCAGCAACTTGACGCATTTCAATGGAAGTTTGCACTCTTGTCTGAATCCCAATTGTTTCAAGACCGTCTTGCAATGCAAGTGAGTTCATAATTGTTGCTAACATTCCCATGTAGTCAGCCGAAGCACGATCCATCCCCATTTCGCTTCCTACTTTTCCGCGCCATATGTTTCCTCCACCGACGACAATAGCTACCTCAACACCGAGTTCTGCTACTTCTTTAACTTGTTCTGCGATGGACCCGATTGTTTTTGGGTCAATTCCATAGCCTTGCTCACCACTTAAGGCTTCACCACTTAATTTTAACACAATTCTACGGTACCGTGCTGTTGTCATAATAACCTCCATAGAAAATTAATAATTATTTTGCTGATTATGTCTAAAAATGTTTGTAAAACGGTTGTAAAATAGGGAACACATACATGTTCCCTATTTTAACCTTGTCCTTGTATAGTAAATCATTTAAGCCTTATTTTTTAATTTGGCTCATTACTTCATCCGCAAAGTTTTCTTCGCGTTTTTCCATTCCTTCTCCTACTTCATAGCGAACGAATGATTTAACTGTTGCACCTTTATCAGCAACATATTTTTTCACTTTTTGATCTGGATCTTTAACAAAGCTTTGCTCTAATAGAACGATCTCTTCAAAGAATTTCCCTAAACGGCCTTCAACCATTTTTTCAACGATATTTTCAGGTTTTCCTTCGTTAAGTGCTTGTGTTTTTAATACTTCACGCTCACGATTTACTTCTTCTTCAGAAACTGCATCACGTGACACATAACGAGGATTTACAGCTGCAACATGCATAGAGACATCTTTTCCAACTTGCTCATCTGTTGTTCCCTCAATTAATGATAGTACTCCAATACGGCCACCCATATGAAGGTATGCACCAAATGCATCGTTATCCGTTTTTTCTACAACTGCAAAACGGCGTAGAGAAATTTTTTCTCCAATAGTAGAAACTGCAGTATTGATGATTGTTTGCAATGTTTCTCCTTCACCATTTAGCTTTTGTTCTAAAGCTTCTTCAACATTTGCTGGTTTTTCTTTCACAATATGCTGTCCTAATTGTGTTAGAAGGTTTTTGAATTGATCATTTTTCGTAACAAAGTCTGTTTCACAGTTGACTTCAAGGATTGCTGCTGTATTGTTATCAATCTCAATATGTGTTAATCCTTCAGCTGCAATACGGTCTGCTTTTTTTGCTGCTTTTGCAATACCTTTTTCACGCAGGTAGTCAATTGCTTTATCTATGTTACCATCAGTTTCCTGAAGTGCCTTTTTACAATCCATCATCCCAGCACCTGTTTTTTCACGTAATTCTTTAACCATTTGAGCAGTAATAGCCATTGCTTTGTCCTCCTTCGAATAATAACCCTTTTAATTTCAGTCTTTAAAAAAGGTGATAAAAGGTTTCCATCCTCTTATCACCCCACCTTTTCTAAGATTACTCTTGAGTTGATTCTGCAGTTGCTTCAGCAGCTTCTGCTACTCCTTCAGTAGCTTCCTCTGCTTTTGCTTCCTCTACTACTTCTTCTGTTTCTTCACCCTGTTTCACTTCTAAAATAGCATCTGCCATTTTTGAAGTCAAAAGTTTAACCGCACGGATTGCGTCATCGTTTGCAGGGATAACATAATCGATTTCATCTGGATCACAGTTAGTATCTACAATTCCGATGATAGGAATGTTCAATTTATGTGCTTCGGCGATAGCGATACGTTCTTTACGTGGATCAATCACAAACAAAGCATCTGGAAGCTTTGTCATTTCTTTGATTCCACCTAAGAATTTCACTAAACGATCTTTTTCTTTTAATAAATTAACAACTTCTTTTTTCGGCAGAACTTCGAAAGTTCCATCTTCTTCCATACGTTCAATTGATTTCAAACGATTGATACGTTTACGGATAGTTTGGAAGTTAGTAAGTGTACCACCTAACCAACGTTGGTTAACATAGTACATTCCAGAACGAATTGCTTCGTCTCTCACAGAATCCTGTGCTTGTTTTTTTGTACCTACGAATAGAATAGTACCGCCATTTGCTGCGATATCTTTCACGTAGTTATATGCTTCATCAACCTTTTTTACAGTTTTTTGTAGGTCAATGATATAAATGCCGTTACGCTCTGTGAAAATATATTTTTTCATTTTCGGATTCCAACGGCGTGTTTGGTGTCCAAAGTGTACACCCGCTTCTAACAATTGCTTCATAGAAATTGCTGACATGTTAATTCCTCCTAATGGTTTTTTTCCTCCGTTCAGATCATCTTCGCATGTAGACCATTTTTAATAGCACCAAACATACAAATTACTGAACGTGTGTATTATAAAACTTGTTCATTCTATGAAAATGGACATAGTATTTACACCAAAAGTTACTATACCATAATGATTTGTTGATATCAAGCTTTTACTGCATTTTTTCATGTAATTTTATAATTATTTCCGCCTCTGTTTTACCACAATTTAATTTCCTAGCT
Organism: Oceanobacillus sp. FSL K6-2867; assembly: GCF_037963145.1. Lineage (NCBI taxonomy): Bacteria > Bacillati > Bacillota > Bacilli > Caryophanales > Bacillaceae > Oceanobacillus > Oceanobacillus sp. FSL K6-2867. The sequence goes on along the minus strand of NZ_CP150144.1, from coordinate 4,023,349 downwards.
ATTTCACCAACAGGAACACCTTGATTATGCAATTGCAAAACTCTCGATTCCAGCGATGCTTCCACTGTATCGCCAGCATCTTCAGGAATGGGGAATATTTCAGGTTCCTCCATTGTATCTGCCTCTGTTCTTGCCTGTCCCATATTCGAGTTTTCATTTGTTTTTTCATTATCCCGTAATACTCTTTGTAATCGGTTATTTTCAGCTTTTACTTCTTGTAAATACGTATCAAACAGTTTGATTATCTCATCCATATCTTGTTTCTTTACGTTTTGCAGCTGTTGAAATAGCATATAGATTGCAAAAAATGCAATAAAGTGCAATAAAAAACTAATGATGATTAAGAGTGAAATCATATACTTTCTCCTTTAGAATACTTCCCTATTTTTAATTAGCAAATACTTGCATTTTATTGAGCGTTTTTCGCAGCTTAAAGATAGATCTTTTATGTATTTGCGATATTCTTGAGGTTGTTAACCCGAGAACCTGTCCGATTTCAGTAAACGTTAATTCTTCATTATAAAAGAGGCTGACAACAAGCTGTTCATTTTTATTTAACATCTTTATTCCTTGAATGAGTTCATTGTTAAGTTCGTTTTTCATGATATGACTTTCAGGTAATATTGAGGAATTATCGGGGATCGAATAACCTACCCCTTCTTTCAATTCACTTGAACTACCTTTTGGTTTTTCTTCAATTGAGAGAACATTGCTGAAAAGAGAATCTTTAATCGCTGTTTCTACTTCCTCTGCTTTAATTCCCAGCATTACAGCTATTTCGCCTGAAGTCGCTTCTCGCTGATGCGTTTGTTCGAATTGTTCTGCTGCCTGTTCTACTTTTTTAGCTTTTTCTCGTATTGATCTAGGAAGCCAGTCTTCTTTTCTTAATCCATCAATTATCGATCCTCTTATTCGAAAGGAAGCATACGTATCGAATTTCAAATCACGAGTTGGGTCAAACTTCTTCAACGCGTCATAAAGCCCAAGCAGCCCAAGGCTTCTAACATCTTCTTTACTTACACTTTTGGGGAGTTGGCTTGAAATACGTTCTGCATGAAAATTGACAAGATACATGTAATTGACAATTAATTCGTTCGCTGCTTCACTGCTTTTATTCATTATCCAGTCATCCCAAAGCTTGTCTTCAAGAGGAGAATTCCCTGATTTCATTTTGTTTGCCCCTCCTTTTCCGTTAATATATAAGTATTTACTCAATCATTTTGTGCAATAAAATAAGATGAAACAACTCGTTCCGCCACACTTCAAATGGTTTATCAGCAGATATACGCTCCATCCATAATTGACACTAGTTCGGAGTTTCTTTCAAATACGAATTTAAAAAGTTAACCGAAATCAAGTGAAACTGGAATTGGGTATTGTTTTGCGTACTTAGTTTGTTTACTCATTAAGATAGTTGTGTTTTAAATATAGAATTCTTCTTTATTTACTTTACGTATTTTTAATTGGCCTGTTTCTGGATCAAATTCAATTGTTCTTCCAGCGTTTCCACCAACATCAGAGGCGATAACAGGAATCCTGAATTCCGCTAGTTGTTTCTCAACTGCTTCCACATTTCTTGGACCGATTCGCATAATATCTGAACCAGAATTCATTTGAAACATTTGTGCACCGCCTGCTATTTTCGCCTTTAGTGCATATTTTCTTGCACCTTTTTCAAGGAGCAGATTAATTAAATAAGGAATTGCTGTATCCGCATATTTATACACATTCAGTTTAGATTGCTTTGCCAATGCTGAATCTGGAAGCAAAACATGGGAAAGACCCGCAATTTTTTTTGAAGGATCGTACACGATTACACCAACACATGAACCAAGGCCTGAAGTTCGAATTAAATCGGGAGCTATTATAACTTTTAAGTCAGCAATTCCCACTTTCACTACTAAGCTTGTTTCATTCATAATCGTAAATTCCTAACGCACTAAATATTTTGGCGAAAGACTCTGGGTCTGGTAACAAAAAGAAATTTCCTTGTATATCTTTATTTGTTCCATCATGACTAATTTCTGTATTTATGACAATGGCGTAATCTGAAATCTGAGAGAGTTCCAGTAAACCAACTGTTAATACAGCTCCTGCCATATCAATTCCCAAATATGGCACAGAAGGCTTCATATTAATACTTGTAAAATCTGATAAAGCGGTAAGATAAGATCCTGTAACAATATTCCCGATTTCCTGTAGTGCTGATAATGCCATCTCATTTTCTTGTTCAGAATGAAACAAAGAAAAGTCTGGATCATTTGTCAATTCACTAACAAAATACTCAGCTTCTTCAATTGTAAATATTAAATAAACTGTTCCTGGAGCTTCTCCTTGAATACGAAACAATAAACACACAATTGTATTCTCAGAACCACCTGTTAATTCCATAATTTCATCAAATCCAGCAATACTTACAGAAGGAACGTTCATTTCAATTTTCTTATTTAATAATGCGGATAGGGAAGTAGCTGCATTCCCTGCACCTATATTTCCGATTTCTCTAAGCACATCTTTCTGAATCGTTGTTAACTGTACAAATTCCATTGTTTAGCCTTCCACAACGTTCATTGCATTTTTTTCCTGTGATGATAATACTTTTTCCAAATCAAGCAAAATGAGTAATCGGCTGTCAATTTTAGCAACACCTTCAATATAATCCGCATTAACCGTTCCAATAACTTCTGGAGCCGGTTCAATCAGTTCTTTCGAAATATCGATTACATCATTTGCTGCATCAACAATCAAACCTACTTCTATTTCGTTCATTTGAGCAATAATAATCCGTTTCTTCTCATCAAAATCCGTTTCTTTCATCCCGAATCTTAAACGTAAATCAATTATCGGAATGACAATTCCACGCAGATTTATTACACCTTTTACATATGGTAAGGTTTGAGGCACTCTAGTTATTGGCTGGTGTCTCTCAATAGATCCAATTTGACTAACCGGAACCGCATATTCTTCATCTTGCAATTGAAACACAATCATTTTTTGATTGGATGACAATCCGTTTTCCAATTCAATTCCCCCTTATAAACCTTTATTTTGTTAATTTATTAAGCATTGATCCAAACTGATTTAATAAAAGCTCCTGGTTAACATATCCTGTTTGGACAGCTGCTTTTGGCATACCATATACAATTGATGTTTCCTCCGCTTCAGCGAGAACTATTGTATTGGGATCCTGTTTTTTCATTTCGACAATCCCGGCTGATCCATCATTGCCCATTCCGGTTAATACAATCGCAATCTTGTTTATTCGTTTTAAACCAGCTGCCGAGCAAAATAATGTATCTACTGATGGCCTGTGTCCTTTTACAGGCTCGTCCTTTGATAGACTGATAGCATGAGCAGTACCAATTCCATTAATTGACATATGAAAATCTCCAGGAGCAATATAAGCAGTACCATTTTCAATAATTTCACCATGCTCAGCCTCTTTCACACGAATCGGGCTAAGAGTATTTAAACGTTCCGCTAACGATTTTGTAAATCGAGCTGGCATATGCTGAACAATTAAGATTGGTGCAGTAAAAGAATCGGATATATTAGTAAGTACTTGCTGGAGTGCTCTAGGCCCTCCAGTCGATGTGCCTATCGTAATGATTGTCTTATCAAAGTTTTTTGGAACTGGAGTTTTTATATGATAATCAGCCGCTTTGCGCAATGGCTTTTTATGCAATTTAACTTGTGAAGCTGTAATTACTTTCGATATAATTTCTTGTTGGATTTTCCGTATATCTAATGAAATTGATCCAGATGGTTTTGCAATAAAATCTACCGCTCCATTAGATATTGCCTGAATCGCCTTTGTGGTACCCTCTTTCGTTTCACTTGAAAGCATCACAACTGGAGTTGGCTGTTCTTTCATAATGATTGAAAGTGCTTTAATCCCATCCATTATGGGCATATGCACATCTAATGTTACGACATCTGGCTGAAGTTTTTGTATCTTCTTTATTCCATCTTCTCCATTACGCCCTGTTGCAATCACGTTCACTCGTGGATCGCTTGCGAGGATATCAGAAATTATTTTTCTCATAAAGGCAGAATCATCGATAACGATAGCACGAATTTGTTTCATAATAACTACATCTCCATCAATTGTTTTAATCGCTGAACGAAGGAAGAAGTTGTTCGATTCACTTGTTTTGTTTGCGTTACATAATTGTATGTAATCTCTTTTAATGCTTTAGCTGCTTTAGATTTTTCATTGTATAACGTATAAGGTATTTGTCTTACAATCGCCTGTGCAACAACCTTATCATCAGGAATAATCCCCATTGAATGAATTTTCACATGTAAAAATTTAGTCACAACAGCTTTAAAACGTTCTAATGATTTCAGCCCATCTTGATAATTCGGAGCACGATTTAGAATGACATGGAGCCGCATATCGTGCTTGCGATTAACAACGTGCTTAATCATGCCATAAGCATCTGTTACAGAGGTCGGTTCCGGTGTTGTTATAACAATACATTCATCTGAAGCTAGAATAAAAAATAAACTCTCCTCTGTAACACCTGCCCCCATATCAAACAAAATATAATCATAAGTCTGAGCTAACTCCATGTATTGTTCGTAAAAATAGGAACGGTCCGATTCATCCATTTGGAAGAAATTTGATAATCCGGAACCTCCAGCTATGTAAGACAGACCATTTGGTCCTTGTTCAATAACTTCGTGAATGGATAAACGTTCTTCAAACAGATTAACAATTGTTTTCTCTGCACGGTTACCTAACAAAATATCAATATTCCCCATCCCTACATCCAAATCAATAAGCAATATTTTTTTGCCATTGTTTATAAGCTGCAGGGAAAAATTCAAAGCAAAATTGGACTTGCCTACACCGCCTTTTCCGCTAATAACTGCCAGTGTTTTTGCTTGCCCTGATTGATTGCGGCGATCAAGCTTTCGTCGCAGTCCCTCTGCCTGATCATGCTTCAACATAATCACCTACCACAAGCTTGCGAATTACTGGATTATCTGCTTCAAGCAAATCATCAGAAACATCTTGACCATTTGTTAAATAAGCAATTCCAATCTGCTTTTCCAATGCAATATTTAGTAAACTTCCATATTGTCTCGTTTCATCAAGTTTTGTGAAAATAACACCTGATATCGATAGATGCTCGAATTGCTCATATATTTCTAGAATGTCTTTTGGCTTTGTCGTTAAAGATAAGACTAGATAGGTTTCCATTATCGACATATCAATGGTTGCTTTCAGCTCATTTATATATTTCGGATTACGGAAGTTTCTGCCTGCTGTATCAACAAAGATTGCATCATAGCTTGAAAGTTTAGTAATCGATTGGTGATAATCATCGATACTGTAGGCAACCTCAAGTGGGACATTTAAAATCCGTGCATATGTCTTTAATTGCTCCACTGCAGCAATTCGATACGTATCAGCTGTTATAAAAGCAACCTTTTTATTGTTTTCCAGCATCATCTTCGCTGCAATTTTTGCAATGGTTGTCGTCTTTCCCACCCCTGTCGGCCCAACAAATTGAATTATCTTCTTTTCTAATGGTTTAGGTGCTAAAACGCTATTTAACTTCTCCTCTATTTCTAAACCAATAGCATTCATAACAGAGTCAACTTCAATACCATCTTGTTTTTCTAATACTGATTCCACAATCTCCTGAGCCAGCTTAGGGTTAACCTCTTGTTCAATCAAATGCTCATAGGCAACTTGATAGGAAGGAGAAAAGTTTAACTCTTCCTGTCTAGACTGCACTTCAATCATTTTTTTCAAATTTTTAATTTCCTGCAGCACGTCATCGTTTTTTAACTTCATTGCAGTTGTTTTATTTATTCTAGGCAATTCTTCCACTTTTTTAGGATGTTTTTTCGGCATTATCAGATTAGGATCAAGAGCTGCAACAACTTCAATCTGTTTCTTTTTAAAAATACCAAACATCCCACGCTGCTGGATTTCTTTGGAATTAAGAATTACTGCATCAGAACCTAATTCTTTTCGAACCTGATTCATCGCTTCAGGCATAGTGGCAGCTATATATTTTTTTACCTTCATGCTACATTCACCACCCCAACACTTTGTACCTGAACATCTGGTTCAAGTTCGTTATAGGAAAGCACAATTACTTGCGGTAAGAATCTATCAAGCAATTGCTTTAAATACATTCGAACAGCAGGTGAGCAAAGTACAATGGTAGACTCTTCTTGAAGTGCAAGCTTCTCTGCTTCTGTATGAATCGTCTTAATAATCTCCTGCTGGGAGTCTGGATCAAGCGCTAAGTAATTGCCATGTTCCGTTTGTTGTATATGATCAGCAATTAACTTCTCAACTTTACCCGAAACTGTAATTACCTTCATCTGCATATCATCACCCGCAAACTGCTTCGTAATCTGTGAAGAAAGTGCTTGTCTCACATATTCCCCCAGAAGCTCAGTATCATTCGTCATTTTTGAAAAATCAGCCAATGTCTCAAAAATAATCGGCAAATTACGTATGGAAATATTTTCTCTCAGCAATTTAGCAAGCACTTTTTGTATATCACCAATTGCTAGTGGTTCAGGCGTTACTTCATCAACCAAAATTGGATAGCTTTCCTTCATATGATCGATTAATTGTTTCGTTTCCTGTCTGCCCAGCAATGTATGTGCATGTCGTTTAATCACTTCAGTTATATGCGTAGACACTACGGAGGGTGGATCTACAACCGTATAGCCTGATAGCTCTGCTTCATCCTTATGTTCTTCACTAATCCATTTTGCAGGTAGTCCGAATGCCGGTTCTTTCGTATCAATTCCTTCCATCTCATCATCACTGAAATCTGGTGCCATTGCTAAATAATGATCTAATAAAAGTTCACCGGCGGCGACTTCATTACCCTTAATTTTTAACCGATATTCATTTGGGTTTAATTGAATATTATCTCGAATCCGGACCACTGGAATAACAATTCCTAGTTCAATAGCCAGCTGTCTTCGAATCATTATAATTCGATCCAATAAATCGCCACCTTGATTTGTATCTGCCAATGGAATAAGTCCATAACCGAATTCGAATTCAATTGGGTCCATGCTTAGAAGACTGACTACATTTTCAGATGACTTCATTGCAGAGCTCTCTGTCTGATCCTCTTCTTCTTCTGTTTGTATTTCCGGCGGCGCTTCAGATTGCTTCTGCAGGAAGTATCCACTGAATGCTAATATAGCAGCTAACAATGTGGTTAAAAAGAAATTGATTGGGGTTAGACCGAGAAGGAAAATCGTACCCGCTGCTATATATAATAATTTTGGGTATTGGAGTAATTGTCCTGTCACTTCTGTGCCAAGATTTCCATTACCAGCTGATCGCGTAACAACAATTCCAGTAGCTGTTGACATGAGCAATGCTGGAATCTGGCTCACTAAACCATCCCCAACAGTTAAACGGATAAAAGTATTAACAGCTTCTCCAAAAGGCATGCCCATTTGTACAATACCAATAATTAATCCAAAAACAACATTGATTAAGACGATAATGATTCCCGCTATTGCGTCACCTTTAACGAATTTGCTCGCACCATCCATCGAGCCATGAAAATCTGCTTCACGTTCCACTTTTTCACGACGTTCTCTTGCTTGACTTTCGGAAATCAAACCAGCATTTAAATCTGCATCAATACTCATTTGTTTACCTGGCATCGCATCTAGTGAAAATCGTGCAGCTACTTCGGAAACACGCTCCGACCCTTTTGTAATAACAAGAAAGTTTATTATTACTAATATAATAAATACAACAAAACCAACAAGTGGATTATCTCCAATTACAAATGATCCAAAAGTATCGACAACCCCACCAGCTTCTGCATCTGCTAAAATCGATCTTGTAGTCGAAACATTTAACGCAAGGCGAAATAGTGTTACGAGTAAGATAATCGTTGGAAATACAGAAAACTGTAATGGCTCCTGTGTATTCATTGCTACTAAGATAACCATTAGCGCTAATGTGATATTTATTAAAATCAGCACACTTAACAGCCATCCCGGAAGTGGAATGACTAACATGATAATTACTAATATAACTGCTAAAAGTACTGATAAGTCCCGCGCTTTCATTTATGTCTCTCCTTACTTGTTGTTTCGACTATTCTCAACTTTAAAACTGTATATTCTAGGACATCAGTAGCTGTCCACTTATAATGTTTAAATCTTTTTCTCTAATCGGTACACGTATGCCAAAACTTCTGCAACCGCTTGGAAGAATTCTTCTGGGATAACATCGCCGATCTCTGCTGCACGATAAAGTCCTCTCGCTAATGGTCTGTTTTCTACAGTAATAACGTCATTTGCTTTTGCTATTTCTTTTATTTTCAATGCTGTTTGGTCAGTACCTTTTGCAAGAATATATGGGGCATTAGCCTTTTCTTCATCATATTTAATTGCTACTGCATAATGCGTAGGGTTTGTAATGATGACATCTGCATTTGGTACCTCACTCATCATTCTCCTCGTTGCAATTTGTCTTTGTTTTTCCTTGATTTTCGATTTAATTAAAGGATCCCCTTCAACATTTTTATATTCATCTTTTATGTCCTGCTTTGACATCCGCATGTTTTTTTCAAAATCAAACCGTTGATATGCATAATCAAATACCGCTAATAATAATAGAGCAATAATTGCAGCAAACGCCATGACACTTGTAACTCTTCCGAAAAATGCTAATGCATTTTCAGCGTTCGTAAATGCTGTCATCAGCATTTCATCTTTATACAGCCAGATAACAGAGAATGTTATCGCACCTATACAAACGATTTTCAATAAAGACTTAAGCAGCTCTACAAGTGCACGGATTGAGAAAATCCGTTTTGCTCCTTGAATTGGATCTATTTTCTTTAAATCAAATTTTAAGGGTTCTGCTGTGAATAAAAACCCTACTTGCATCAAATTAGAGGCAAAACCTCCAACAATAGCAATTAACATAATAGGAGCAAGCATTTTTGCTGCTTCTATTGTTGCACTGTTAAGTATTTGCTGAACAGTATTCTCGGTTAATTCCCAATTTATATACTCAATAAATGTACGTTCATATATACCAGTCATATGCTCTAAAATAAACCTGCCAAATAAAAAAACGCTAGAAAAACAAAATAATAATAAAATTGCAGTATTTACATCTTGGCTTTTGGCTACCTTTCCTTTTTTTCGTTCATCAAGGCGCTTTTTGGGGGTAGCTCTTTCTGTTTTTTCACCTGCAAAAAATTGTAAATCCAGTTTCAAGTGCAAATTAAGCACCTCCAAAAAGCTGCATTAGCCCGCGCATTGTTTCAAACATCGATGTAAATAAGGTTTTTGCCAGCGTCACATACAGAGCTAGAAACACTAGGATTGCGAGAAAACTAACTAATATTTTAAGTGGCAGCCCAACAACAAACACATTCATCTGTGGCACGGCACGAGCAATAATTCCAAGCGCCACATCAACTAAAAACAAACAGCCGACAATTGGAATCGCAATTTGAAAAGCAATAATAAACATGCTATTAAAAGAAGTAATGACAAATTCTGCAATTGAATCATCGTGAAATGGAATAAATGTTTCCAGCGGAATAAAACGATAACTATTAAATATCCCATCAATAATCAAATGATGCCCATCAACTGCTAATAAAAATAATAGTGCAATCATATATAAATACTGTCCCGTTAATGGACTTTGCGCCCCAGTTTGCGGGTCCATCACATTCGCTATCGCAAATCCCATTTGGAAATCAATAAAACCACCAGCTACCTGTATTGCAGATATGATAATAAATGATATAAGTCCAATTAGCACACCAACTAATACTTCTTTAACCAATAAAAAAATATACATTTCATCGACAGCTATTTGAGAGGAATCGACTGTATAAAACATAATCATCGCTAGAAAAAAGCTGAAACCTATTTTAAAAGGCAGTGGCACTGTTCGATAAGAAAATAACGGCATCGTAACAAAAAATGCCAATACTCGTACTAAAATAAGCAAAAAAACGGGAAGACTTGTAATAGAAATTAAATCAAGCATGCTTTACCCTACAAACTGATTAATATTTTGAAAAATAGATGATGCAAATTCAACCATTGTTGTAAGCATCCACGGCCCAAAGAAGATAAGTCCTAAAAAAACAGCAACAATCTTTGGAATAAAAGCTAGTGTTTGTTCTTGTATTTGCGTCGTTGCCTGAAAAATACTTACCAATAAACCGACCGCAAGAGCTAATATAAGCAATGGGCCTGTAACAAGTAATATTGTAAAAATACCTTGCTGAGCCAAGGTCAATACGAATTCACTGCTCATAAAAAGAAGCTCCTTTCCTTCCTATACTTGTACTAAAAACCATTTAATAAGGATTGTGTTATTAAATACCACCCATCGACCAACACAAATAGTAATATTTTAAACGGCAGCGAGATCATAACTGGTGGAAGCATCATCATACCCATTGACATCAATATACTCGCAACAGCCATATCAATAATCAAAAATGGGATAAAAATCATAAATCCCATTTGAAAAGCTGTTTTTAACTCACTGATCGCAAAAGCAGGAACTAATGTCGTCAGCGGAATGTCTTGAATCGTTTCAGGTGTCTCCGTCTGCGTATAGTCAAGAAACAGAGCTAAATCCTTTTGCCTCGTATGTTTTGCCATAAAATCCTTTAAAGGTGCACTCGCATTCTCATATGCCTCATCCAGTGTGATTTCTTCATCAAAAAGCGGCTGCAATGCTTCCTGATAAACCTCACTGAATGTAGGAGCCATAATAAAAAAGGTAAGAAATAACGCTAAACCAATGAGTACTTGGTTTGGCGGCATCTGTTGCGTGGCTAAAGATGTTCGAACAAATGAAAGCACAATTATAATTCGTGTAAAGCTTGTCATTAAAATCAATATCCCTGGCGCCAGTGAAAAAATGGTAAGTAAAAGTATTAACCGAACAGACGTGGATACATTAGTTGGATCTGAACTAGAAAATATATCGATAAATTCATTCATGTGTATCTTCCTTGTGCTTATTGATCATATTTTTTCGGTTTTGCTTCAGATTGTTAAGTTCGTTCGAGAATAAATTCTTAAATTCGCTTCCAGAAGATTTATTTGTCTGATCTTTTTTGGAAGAAACAAATGATAATAACAAAGAACCGATTGGAAAATTATCCTGTGATTCCTCTTGATGTCGTAAAATATCTTGTTTGACGTCTTCGTCTGTAATCTCTTGAAGCATTTCAACGTTTTCGCCTACACCCACTAAATAAAGTCTGTCTCCAATTCGAATGATTTGAATGGATCGATTTTGCCCTACTGATATACCGCCTAAATTTTCGAGTGCTTTTACCTGATTAAAGATCTTGTTTCTTTTCTTGAGAAATTTAAGCAGCACATAAATTAAGCCAAGAACAAGTAATAATGCAAAAAACATTTTAACCAATTCAAATGCCATGGAACTGGGCCGATTATTATTTGCTAGTAAATCACTTTCATTTTCATTTTCTTCCAATTCATTATTGGTAATTTCATCTTCTTTACAATCATTTTCACCCCCCAGACAGTCCATCACACTGTTTGGTGCTGCATCTGTCTGGCAGGGAAAAAATGAAAGAGTAAGAAGAATGCTCAAACAGAGACTGTAAAGAACTTTTTTCTTCAACCCGCTCACTCGTTTCTTAGTTTAAAGCTTTTTGAATTGCTTCGATTACTCTATCTGCTTGGAATGGCTTTACAATAAAATCTTTTGCTCCAGCTTGAATTGCATCAATTACCATCGCCTGCTGCCCCATTGCAGAGCACATTATGATTTTAGCATCTGGATTAACTTTCTTTATTTCTTTTAAGGCTGTAATTCCATCCATTTCTGGCATTGTAATATCCATAGTCACTAAGTCCGGCATCACTTCTTTATATTTTTCAACCGCTTGTGCTCCATCCTGTGCTTCACCAACTATTTCGTAACCATTCTTGGTAAGTATATCCTTGATCATCATTCGCATAAAAGCTGCATCATCTACAATTAAAATTCGTTCTGCCATTTTGGTTATTCCCCCTAATTATTTTAAATTCCTGATCCTGTCAGACTGACTAATGATATCTGTAACACGAACGCCGAAGTTTTCTTCAATTACAACAACTTCTCCTTCAGCTACTAATTTATCATTTACTAAAATATCAACCGGTTCTCCTGCTAATTTATCAAGCTCAATAATAGACCCTGAGGCAAGTTCAAGAATATCGTTTATTGATTTTTTCGTTCGACCTAGCTCAACAGTTACTTTTAGTGGTATATCCAATAACATATCCAGGTTACGCTGCTGACCGGAATTCAACTCAACTTTCTCAAAATCAGAGAAAGCCGCTTGCTGTGCCTTTGCATCTGTGCTTGTAACTCTTTGACCCAAATATTGTGGTCCAGATGTTTCATTTCTCGTCTCTGTTTGGGAGGAGTCATAATATGCAATCTGTTTTTGCTGATTCGTCAGACTATCCTGCAAAACAGGACTTTCAGCTGCAAGTGTCGCAGCTGCCTCATCATTATTTTCATCGGCGCGATCGTCCGAATCCTTTAAAAGCTCATTAACCAGCTCTTTTGCAAAGCGCAATGGAATTAATTGCATCATATTGGAATTGATTAGTGTTCCAACAGTTAGTTTAAAAAACACCTTTATATAGACTTCTTCATCAAAAACGACTTCATTATCAGCTCCAGAAACTTCCTCATCTAAAATTGAAGGCGGAGATATGTCAACACGTTTATTAAACACAGTAGACATACTTGTTGCAGCTGCACCCATCATTTGATTCATTGCTTCCTGAACCGCACTTAAATGGATTTCATTCAATTCACTATCTGGATTTGTTCCATCACCGCCAAGCATTATATTTGCAATAATCGCTGCGTCTTTAGCTTTTATAACAAACACATTTTTTCCTGTAAATCCCTCTATGTAATTCACTTGAATACTTACAGGTTCAAAGGTAAATTCATCACCAATTTGATTTCTTTCAATGATGTCTACTACTGGTGTCGTAATTTCCACCTTTTGGTTTAATAAAGTGGAAAGCGTGGTGGCGGAGCTGCCAAAAGAAATATTGCCGATTTCTCCTAGCGCATCAATTTCAATATCGGAAAGATAGCTTTGCTTATTTTCTTCTGACGTATTATCATCAGAAATATTCAATAGCGCATCAATTTCTTCCTGTGAAAGCATGCCATCATTCATCATATTGCTCACCCCTTTTTAATTCATCTAATATTTGTACAGACATTTTATTTTTATACTTGCCTGGTTGCACTAGAAATTTAACTTCATTATTAATAGCAAGTTTTAATGGTAGATCGATTTTCTGATCCAGTGTAATAATATCATCTTGTTTCAATGTTAAAAACTCATTGATAGAAATCTCGCCCTCACCAAGCAATGATTTTACTTCAACTTCAGTTTGCTTTAAATTTCTTGACATTTTATTAAATGCTGTTGCGTCCCGGTTTTTTTTCTCTGCTTGCATCCAATAATGGGCAGAGAGCTTTGGAATAATTGGCTCCAATATAATATGCGGGATACAGATATTAATCATGCCAGTTGTTTCCCCAATTGCAGCTGTCATCGAAACGACGACAACCGTGTCATTTGGTGCAACCATTTGTAAAAATTGAGGGTTTTCTTCAAACGCCTCTAACCGTGGATCTATTTCTGCTACAGAAGTCCAGGATTCTTGCAAAGTATACACAGCTTTCTCGAAAAATTGACGGAGCAGCAGCTTTTCAATTTCCGTTAAATTGTCGTTTTTATTAATTGTGTTACCTTTTCCTCCGAGAATTCGATCAAGCAATGCATAAGCAATATTAGGATTAACCTCCATGATTAAATTGCCATCTAACGGTTCTACACTATATATATTTAATACTGTCATTTTTTGAATCGAGCGCACAAACTCTTCAAATGGCACCTGATCAACAGATGTTACCGAAATATTAACATATGTTCTTAGCTGCGATGAGAAATAGGTTGTTAGCATTCTTGCATAATTTTCATGAATTCGAGAGATACTTCTTATCTGATCTTTTGAGAAACGCAATGCCCGTTTAAAATCATACACACGCACTTTTTTCTCTTGTTCTTCTTTTTTTAATTCTTCAGCATCCATTTCACCTGATGTAATCGCAGATAATAATGCATCTATTTCATTTTGTGAGAGAACTTCATCCATTAATCACACCACCTCCTGCTAGGAGCTTTCATTCTATTGAAGTATCTTATTGATAGTATATACTTCTGTAATTTGTCCTTCTTCCATTAGTTCATTTAATCTTGTTTTTATAACTTCCTCTAGCTCAGAAAGTCCTGACTTAAAATCTTCCTCTGTTTTCGTTGCAAGCTCTTTAATAATAATATTTTTCAGCTGAAAATCACGTTTTTCAACCTCTTTTAATGCTGATTTCCCGTCTGTTACAATCTGAAACTGAATTCTAACAAAAACTCCGTCTTCTAAATCAGTAGTAACTTCAGGTGATTCATAGGAATAGTTTGCAATGTCATCAATCGATTGTGCATCACCTGATTCATTTTCGCCTGCCACATTGAGTACAACTACTAGTGAAGCAATTGCAATAACTAATAATACAACAAGTGATGTGATCATTGTCTTTACTAACTTACTCATCCTCTTCACCAGCCTTTACTTGAACCCGTGCCAATCCTATATCCTGGTAGTAATCCGTAACCATCTGTATAACATCACTGGCATTGTCTTTTACAACAATTTTCTTTCCATTAATTAAGGAGATCGTTGTATCCGGCAGCGACTGAACCTGTTCAATTAAAATGGCATTTAGTACAAATTCATCGTCATTCAGCCTTTTTAAAGTAATCATGTATATGGCGGGAGTACGACTTAGGTGTACCCCCTACCTCCTTATTATCGTTTTAAGTTTACTAGCTCCTGAAGAATCTCATCAGAAGTTGTAATAATTCTAGTATTCGCCTGAAAACCGCGCTGTGCCGTAATCATTTCTGTGAATTCTTCTGAAAGGTCTACGTTTGACATCTCAAGTGAACCACTAATAATGGATGCAGCACCATCCTCCTCAGGTGTAACGGTACCGTTATAACCAGCGTTTGGTGAATCTAAGTATAAGTTGCTGCCATTCTTTAATAACCCGGCAGGATTCGAAAAGCTTGCAAGCGTTATTTGCCCAGCTTCTTGTGTGGCGCCTGCAGCATCAATGTAATTTATCGTCCCGTCTGTTTGAATACTGAAGCTTTGTGCATCAGTTGGTATTGTTATATTTCCATTAGCACCTTGAAGATATAATCCATTAGGGTTAACAATCGCTCCATCATCATCTAAATAGAAATTTCCAGCTCTTGTGTAATAGGTTGTACCCCCTTCTTCCTGTAATACAAACATTCCATCACCTTCAATTGTCAAATCAAGCGGGTTATTTGTCACCTGCTGAAACCCTTGCGTATGGATATTGCTAATTGTACCGAGCTGAGAACCAAGCCCAACCTGTATTGCATTAACTCCTCCGCGCGCGTCAGTTGCACCTTGCGCACCAGATGTTGTCTGACTCATTAAATCTTGAAAAGTCACGTTTGCTTTTTTATATCCTGTCGTATTTACATTAGCGATATTATTTCCGATAACATCTAATTTTGTTTGAAAGTTCTTCATTCCTGAAATTCCTGCATACATTGAACGTAGCATGTTTTTATCCCCTTTTTATGGTTATTGTAGTTAGCTGTATCTATCAGTCAACAGCTTATATTGGCTTCCCATTAGGGTCCAGCCTACTCATTAATCAAAATAGTTCCATTTATATTGGTAAAAATTCTACTCGTTGCTTCCTCGCGGTCCATTGCTGTCACTACAGTGTGATTCTTCGCATTAACAAGAAGTGCCGCATTGTTCATGACGACAAGTGAATCAGTTATCCCCTTATTCCTAGCCTCTTGCATTTTCTCACTGATCAATTTCCATTGCTGATCATCAATTTGAATATTTCTTTCTACTAATCGCTGTGATGCATGTTTACTAATCTTTAAGCCCTGTTCTTGTGATAAAATATCCTTAAAAGAAATTGATGATTGTTTCGGCCTGTGTTCTTTTATTGTTGGAAACTGTAATGCATGCTGCGGGATTTGATGAATTCGGTGATCCATATCATTCCCTCCCTTATTCCGCTATACCATCACCTGTGTCTTTTTTTGTATCTGGATCACTGACTTGAATAATTGCATCCGCATATATTTTTTCTCCATTTTCAAGCTCCAATATTGCCCATCCTTCATGTTGACTAACAGCCACTACTTTGCTTGTGACTTTACCTAGTTCCTCACCTGTTTCTTGATTAACATCCATATAAGAGACTTCCTGCCCTATCATATTACTATATTGGATTACAGGAGAGACCAATTGACTTTGTACTAGCATTTCAATTGAATTAGACATATTCATCATTTGTTCCAATGATGAAAAGGTAGCCATCTGTGACACAAATTCACGATCATCCATAGGATTAGTAGGATCCTGATTCTGTAATTGTGTCATTAATATCTTTAAAAATTCTTCCTTGCCAAGGCTAGCGCTCGGTGTTCTAGTTTTTGGCTGGTTGCTTAAATATAACGATGGATCAATTGTTGTCATTTCCTCCACCTACACTTTCTCATTCAGAAGCAGCTCTTTAAACTGTTTTTCAAAGCTTTCTTCAGTTTGTTTTTGATTATTCTCATGATTGGACTGATTCGAATGCTGTTCTTCCTGTTCTTTTAACTGTCCATTCCCTTGCTCTTTCTGCAAATCTGACGCTGACTGAGCAATTGCATCCTGCTTTTCCACAACAACTTGGTGTGGCGAAAACATATTCTTCAGCTGATGAATGTTTGATTCTAACATCTCTTTTGCAGCAGCAGTGGTTACTAATATTTTCACCATTATCTCGCCGTTTACCTGTGTAAACCGAACCATTAATTCCCCCATATTATCGGGTCTTAAAGTAATTGTTAGATGATTTCTTTGATTCGGCAAAACCGACAGTTTTGCTGATTCCATAATTTTTTCTAACTGGTTCATGAATTGCTGATCCTGGCTATTCGACGGCTGTGGTTGATTAATATGAATGACATGCTGCTCCAATTTAGAAATTGGTACGGTCTGATTCGTCTGAACGGTCGTAACAGTCAGGCCTTCTTGTTCAACTGCGTTTCCAAGCCACTTTGCTACATCCTTAATGGTTACGTTCGATTCTGTATTATACCGTTGCTTTCCGGAAAGTTGTTCTCTTTTTTGGAACGTATCCAATATGGTATGCCACATTCTTGCTTCTCTTGTTTCTTGTTTGCGCCACGCTTGTAATCCATTCATTTCATCACTATCCACCGGGGTTAATCCTGCTATTTTAGCATGTTGACTTTGATGCTTAATAACTGTTGGATTTTCATTAGTATCCGACATTGAATTTAATGGCACCAGCTTAGCTTGTGGCTTCGTCAATTTCTGCCAATGATGAAGTAGCTCTAATATCTTTGGCGATGCATTCCGAATATCTTCCTCTGTTTTCAACTGTGAAAAAAGGGGTTGAATCTGAGTAAATAATTCGGCTAGTTCTTTATCAATATTTGGACTACTGATTCCATTTTGTTCGGCACCTAGTACGAAGCCCTCAAAGTGAAGTAAATCATGCATTAATTCAACATTATTCACCACATCAGAAGAAGTTAAGCCTATATGATCATCTTGATTTTTCATCTCATTTTGAACAATTGCTTTTAATAAAGCCTCTTCATCACTGCTAAACTGTTGTATCACATCGTCAATCCCAGCCCCGTTTTTCAACACACCTTGTTCAGGATTTTGAAAATCGGATACATTAACTATGTTCTCATCTAATAATTGGTGAAATGATTCTGATATTTCCTCTCGTTTATTGGACTTTAATGGTGTATTTGTCGAATTGGATGACTGTACGTGTTGCAAAAACATCGCGACACCATTCATTTTCTCCCCCCTTTCGGTGAATCAATTTTAATTCGCGCTCGAAAAAAGCAATTGTGTTAGCTTGGCTGCCTTTTCCGGGTCCATCGAACTGAGTATTGATGCTCGATGATCTTTAGATAGTTCCTGCAAAATTGCCACTGCCGTATCTGTTTCTAGATTTTCAACAATAGGCGCCGCTTTAGAGCCTTTCATTTCTTCAAATGAATCAATAATGGAAGTAAGCGAATCATCTGGAGAATTTTTTTCTGATGATTCTCCATCCTCAAGAGCTGTTTCCAGACTATTCTCCAGACGGACAATATCCTGTTTCTGCTCGTTTATTGTTGCTTCCAACTCACGAATTGTTTCATTTAAACTTGTAATCTCCCCATCCTTCTCATCTACAATTGCTTGTTCGTGCGAATCATTTTGGACAGGTGCTGCCTTTTCTGAAGCTACTAGATTCGATATAACAGGTATTGTACTAGCTTGGTGCTTTGTCCAATCCATAACATTAAAGCCAGCAACCTCCATAATAGTAACTACTATTGCAACAATGATAATCAGCGGGATTACTACTGCAAATAAAAGTCGAAGGATCGGATTCTTTTTTTTCTTTTTCATATTATCAACCATTTACTTCACCTATTTTTATGGTTTAAAAATTGTGTAATTGATATTTCATCCATAAACGCATTTTCCATTTTTTTTTGTAAATTTGCTTTTGTTTCGTTTCTCATTTCAATTATTTTCTCAAATTTCTTTACTTCTACATGGGCATCTGAAAGTTGATGCTGTTTCGATTCCATTTCTGATCTAGCCTTCTGAACACGGAACTGCAAGTGATTAATTTGTCTATTTAATTGTTCAATGTAAACAGCTTGCTCTTTTATCCGATCAATCGGTGTTACGGAATAAAGAAATTGATTATACGAATCCTCGGCTCGCTCTTTTTTCTGTAAGATGTGATACAGTTCCGTTGCTACTTTTTCAAAAGAATCAAGCGACTGATTATACGCTCTCTGTGCAATTTGCTTTTCATTTTCACGAATGTCCAATATTTTGGATAATGCAATCATCTCGGCCATCAATCAATTCCTCCATTAAGAAGTGATTTCATTAACTGAATCGTTTCATTTAGCGTATTTGTTTCATATACATCTTGTCTTAAAAATTCCTGTATTTTTGAATAATAGGAAATAGCTCGATCAATCTCTTGATTGGTACCCCGTTTATAAGCACCAATGTTAATTAATTCACGATTATCCTCATAAACAGCCATCAGCCTGCGAAGTTCCTGTGCAATTTGCTTTTGTTCAGGAGTTGCAACCATATTCATGACTCGGCTGACGGATTTTTGCACATTAATTGCCGGAAATTGACCTCGTTCCGCTAACTTTCTATCCATCACAAAATGACCATCTAAAATACCGCGAACTGCGTCTGCAATCGGCTCATTCATGTCATCTCCATCAACAAGAACCGTATAAAAGGCGGTGATTGATCCAGCCTCATTTGTTCCTGTTCTTTCTAGCAATTTAGGAAGGATAGAAAATACGGATGGTGTATAGCCTTTGGTGGTTGGTGGCTCACCAATCGCTAAACCAATTTCTCTTTGCGCCATTGCAACTCTCGTAACAGAGTCCATCATTAAATTCACATCATAACCAAGATCCCTGAAATACTCACTAATTGAAGTTGCAGTATACGCTCCTTTAATCCGCATTAATGCTGGCTGGTCTGAAGTCGCAGCTACAACAATTGATTTTTTTAAGCCTTCTGGCCCAAGATCGTGCTCGATAAACTCGCGGACCTCACGGCCACGTTCACCTATTAATGCAATAACATTAATATCAGCACCACTATTTCTTGCAATCATTCCTAATAATGTACTTTTCCCAACACCACTACCAGCAAAAATCCCAACGCGTTGTCCTTTTCCCATTGTCAAAAGAGAATCAATTGCTTTGACTCCTACTTGAATCGGCTCGCGTATTGGCGGCCGTGTCATTGGATTGGGCGGAGCTTGATCGGTCAGGCAGTTAGACAGTCCCTTTGGCAGTGAAGATTGATCATCCAAAGGTTGACCAAGAGAGTTCACAATGTTACCAATCAACGACCTTCCAATCTTAACAGTTAATGGTTTTCCGGTTGCTTCGACCAGGCACCCAGAACCAATCTCTGTTACTTCTGCATATGGCATCAGAAGGATTTTTTCATTATTAAAACCTACCACCTCTGATACAATTGGTGGTCGATTTTTGGAAGCAGAATGAATGTAACAGACTTCTCCTATGTTGGCTGCCGGGCCTTCTGATTCAATCATCAGCCCTACAACTCGCAATACTTTACCGTAATGTTTATATGTAGCAGCATTTTTTATAACAAATTTGTAATCGGATATATTCATTGCCTTTTCTCCATTAGGTAATCCTGCAATGCTTCCCGGATTTTTAATAATTGCGTGTCAACACTGGCATCAATTTGCCCAAATGCATGCTCAATCAAGCACGTATTCTCCTGTAACTTTTCATCTAAGTAGATAGATAGTGCTGAATCATCTTCTAAAATCCGCATTAATTCATCCTTTTGACTTATCACATATTCATAATTTACAGGGTGTAAATAAATCGTTACAGTCGATTGATCTTTCAATTCTTGAATAGCATGTCGAATAATTCCCAGAAATGTTTCTGGTTCTTTAGAGACTTTATCACCAATAATTTTCTCTGCGATAGCAAGTGAAAGCTGTAAAATCGTTTCCTTGCTTTTTTCAATCGTTGTGTGATAATCATTTGTTGTTGCATCAATAATTAAGTTGGCTTGATTCAGCTTTTCTTCATATGAAGCTTTACCTGCATGTTCACCTTGACTAAACCCTGCTTGAAAGCCTTCATGCTTTGCATTGTCAATCAATTGCTGTTTCGTTTCTTCCCAATTTCTTTTTTCATCTTCAATGGCTAGATTAGTTTGTTTAAGTAACAATTCTTTTTGCTGAGCTAGATTCTTCAATTCCTGTTGCATTTGTTCAATTTCCAGCTGAATTGTCTCTATCTCTTTATTTCTTTCAGATGGTTCATCTTCGATAGCATGCTGTATCGATTGAATTGGTTTAATTTTTATCAATTTCTGATTAAAGGGCTGCTTATTTTCTAAATCAGACAATGATATCGTCTCCTCCACCTCTGGCGATGACAATTTCTCCAATATCTTCGAGTCTGCGAATAATAGCTACAATTCTCATTTGCGCTTCCTCTACGTCTCTTAGACGAACTGGCCCCATATATTCCATTTCTTCTTTGAAGGTTTCTGCCATGCGCTGTGACATATTTGTGAATACAACGTCTTTAACCTCATCACTTGCAACCTTAAGTGCCAGTCGAAGATCTTCATTTTCCACTTCACGAATGACACGTTGTATCGCTCGATTATCGAGAATGACAATGTCTTCAAACACAAACATCCGCTTTTTAATTTCATCAGCCAGTTCTGGGTCCTGGATTTCAAGCGAATCAAGAATTGTTCGCTCCGTACTGCGGTCCACTCCGTTTAATACTTCAACAACCGCCTGAATACCACCGGTTTGTGTATAATCTTCAGAGACGGAAGCGGAGATATTTTTCTCCAATACCTGCTCTACCTGACTTATAATTTCAGGAGAAGTAGAATCCATTGTAGCTATCCTTCTAGCTACATCAGCCTGCAGCTCCTGTGGCAATGAAGATAAAATCTGCCCCGCCTGTTCTGAGTCAAGATAAGAAAGTACTAACGCAATTGTTTGCGGATGTTCTCCTTGAATAAAGTTTAAAACTTGTTGAGGATCCGCTTTTCTTGCGAAGTCAAACGGTCTTACCTGCAGGGATGAGGTCAGACGATTAATTATATTCGATGCTTCCTGTTTGCCGAAGGCCTTTTCCAAAACAGTTTTCGCATAACCAATACCGCCCTGTGTAATATAGTCTTGCGCTACTGCAATTTGGTGAAATTGCTCCATCACATTTTCTTTTAAATTTGAATCTACTTTTTTTACAGAAGAAATCTCCAAGCTCAGCTTCTCAATTTCTTCCTCTGATAAGTATTTATATACTTGCGCCGATACATCTGGACCTAGTGAGATTAAAAGAATTGCTGCTTTTTGTTTTCCAGTTAAAGCGCCCTTTTGCCTTACCATTTTTCCCCTCCTAATCTTCTCCAATCCAGCTTCTCAGCAGTTTAGCAAATTCCTCTGGTTTTTCTTTCGCAATTTTTTCTAACTGCTTCCTTCTTACAACTGCTTCTGATTCTTCTTCCTGCGGTAAATCTGGAACTTCTAGAGCTGGACTTTCCGTAACCATTTCTTCTATTATTTCCTCATCACTATTCCTATTTCGGATTAATAGAATGATTAGAATAATAATCGCTGTCAATAGTGCTCCACCGACAATATACATCCACAATGGAATAACAGAAGTAGTGGCACTAACTGTTGCAGGAGTTTCTGTGAATTCCTGGAACACAATCGAAATCTTATCTTCTGGAATTACTTCACCATAGTCTTCATCAATTGTCGCTCCTACAATTGAATTTAAAATCGAAGAAACCCCTTGTTCAACTGCACTCTGTTCCTGCTGACTCAAAAGCTCTGCATTATTACCATCCGTACTTCGTGTGCTATCAATGGCAACTTGAATTCCAAGATCACGAACTTTATATGGACTCTCAACAATCTCTTTACGAATTCGATTATATTCATAATTAATTGTTTCCTTATCTAGTTCATAGTCACCAGCTCCAGCATCTCCAGCAGGATAGTTGGTTACATCCTCATCAGTGGCTCCGCCGATACCGCCTGTGGCATTTTCTCCACTATAGGATTCCTGTATAGTTTCGAGACTGACAGGTATTCCTTCTACATTTTCGATATCAACTGGGTCGACAAGTTCCTCTGTGCGATTCTCCTGAGTGAAATCAATATCTGCAGTCACAGAAACAATGACATTATCCATTCCTACCATTGTTCCGAGCATTTGCTGTAATCTCTTTTGAATGTCACGTTCGGTATCTTTCTTCACAGTCTGCTGATACGTATAAGCATCCTGAACTCCAGAAGCAGTTTGTGAATTCCGGTCAAAGTACTCAAAATATTGATTCATAATAACAATATTTTCAGCAGGTAAATTCGGTACCGCTTTTGAAACAAGGTGATAAAGTGATTCTATTTGATTGCCTTGAAATTGGTAGCCTGGCTGTGTATTTAATACAATTGATGCACTAGCTTCTCCAGTCACATCACTTACAAATACCGGTTCTTCTGGCATATTAATCATTACTTGTGCATTATTGATACCTTCAATACTCTGCATTAAATTAGCAAGCTCTGTTTGCATAGCATCAAGTTTCATAATATTAAATTCATTATCTGTTATTCCCCAAGATGTGTTCTCACTAAAAAAGGAATAATCAATATTCCCGCTGTTTGGCAAACCCATCCCCGCTAGATCAACGAGCAACGATTCTACTTGCCCTTCTGGTACCGTAATACTTGTACCACCATTATTTAATTCGTAGGGAATCCCCCTTGTATCCAGCTCTGCTTTAATCTGTCCAACCTCTTGAATAGTCAAATTATTATATAATGGAACGAATCGTGTATTGGAACTGAAAAAAGCAATACCTACTATAAATAAAATTACGATAATAATAGATCCAGCAAAGAGACCTTTTTGGCTTTTTGATCGATTCTGCCAGAACAAAATTACCGATTCTTTCCATTTTAACAATGTTTCCTTCATAATTTCCCCCACCAAAGTGCATTAAGTAATCGATATTTACTACTGAACTACTATTAATTTTCCGTTGCTGGATTATCCATTTATATCGACATTCTCATTATTTCGTTATAAGCATCGATAACTTTTTTCTGAATTTGCACTGTAGTTTCGAGCGTAATACTTGCTTTTTGTGCAGTAATCATCACATCATGAAGATCATCGATATTCCCGTTAGCCAATGCCTCTGTTTTATTATCTGATTCCATCTGAATGGAATTAAGGTTGTCAATTGCCCCTTTTAACGTTTCCGCAAAATTTGCTTGCGCCTCTCCAGGTGTTATCTGCGCATTCGAAACTTTCGGTAAAGATTGTATAGGCTGCGACACATTATTTATGAAAAAATCCATTTTTAAAACTCCTTATTATCTATTTACCAATCTCTAATGCTTTCATTAACATACCTTTACTAGCGTTTAAAGCAGTAACATTTGCTTCATACGATCTCGTTGAACTCATTAAATCCACCATTTCCTGCAGAGGATCCACATTTGGCATCTCTACATAACCAGCTTCATTTGCATCTGGATGAACAGGGTTATAGACAAGTTTAAACGGCTCCTCATCTTCAACGATGGCAGCAACTCGTACGCCACTATGGTTTGTTCCGCCAGATGCATGTTGCAGCATCGTTGTGAAACGGTTGTCCCGCGCTTCTAAAACAGTCATTTTCCTCTGATACGGTTCAAATTCGCCATTCTCATTTATAACCGCTCTGGTTGATTGGGCATTCGCAATATTGGAAGAAACCACATCCATTCGAAGTCTTTGCGCAGTTAACGCACTGGCGCTTGTATTAATTGAATTAAATATTGACATCGACTAGTTACCTCCTCTAATAACCGTTTGTAAGCTACCAAACTTTCCATTAATTCGATCAACCAAACCATTATAATAGATTTGATTCTCCGCTAATTCTGCCATTTCCTTATCAATATCAACATTATTTCCATTATGGCTGTACATCGTATTGGGCTGTGAAACGACACGATAAGATGAATTTAGGTTTGAGTTAAAGGGGGTGTGCTTCTCATTCGTACGCTTAGCTTGAATTGAGGAAGTGAGTGTATTATGTAATATGCTTTTAAACTGAACATCCTTCGCTTTATACCCAGGTGTATCTGCATTTGCAATATTATTTGATATAGCATTATTCTTTGCTGCAGCATAGTTGATAGATTGTTCTAATCTGTTTATTGTACCTCCAAATAAATTCATTACAAGCACTCCTTATGTAAGTTGTAAAAAGTCCGGTAAAAATGACATGTCGAGAACATTGGACTTCTATCCTATTTGTACTTGCAGTTCTATGTAATTTCCAATCGACAGTCATATTTACATCCTGTTCTACGAACATTGTAAGTTATAAATTAGACAAAGTCTATTACTTTTCGACATTTTCTCCTAAAAGAAAATAAAACAGTAAAAAAAGACTAGGTATTTAGTAATATGAATGTACTATTTTATGGAATTAACTAGCAATTCAAAAACATTTACATACCGTTTACAATTGATTTTTAGCCTATTTATGTATTTCACTCCTTCCTCACATACAAAAGTCCCACGTTTGATTATAAGTATAATTAACTAGAAAAAGACACAAAAAAAGCCAATTTATTTGGCTTTTTTGTGTCTTTTTTCGTATCGTTTTATGAACTTATCTTGAACGAAGTTTTTCTAGCTCAACTAGGAATTTGTCATTCAAGACTTTAATGTAAGTACCTTTCATACCAAGTGAACGAGATTCAATAACCCCTGCACTCTCTAACTTTCTTAGCGCGTTTACAATTACAGATCTGGTTATTCCTACGCGGTCTGCAATTTTACTTGCTACTAATAATCCTTCATGTCCGTTCAGTTCTTCAAAGATATGATCGATTGCTTCCAATTCACTGTAAGAAAGTGAGCTGATTGCCATTTGAACGACAGCTTTACTACGTGCTTCCATTTCAATTTCCTCAGTCTTTTCATGAAGGATTTCCATCCCTACAACAGTTGCACCATACTCTGCAAGTAATAAGTCATCATCGTTAAAGCTTTCGTTCACTCTTCCAAGAACTAATGTACCAAGACGCTCTCCACCGCCAATAATCGGAATAATAGTAGTCAAGCCATCTTTAAATAAATCTTTATTTTCCACAGGGAACACAGAATGTTGACTATTAATATCAAGGTTTGCAGTTGTTTCATAAATATTGTACAGCCCTTGTGTATACTCTTCCGGGAATTGTCTTTGTTCAAGCATTGTTTTCATACGCTCATTTTCAATTTCCTGGTTTACAGCAAATCCTAGTAACTTCCCGCGTCTGCTAACAATATAAACATTTCCTCTGATTACATCTCTTAGAGAAGCAGACATTTCATTAAAGTTTACTGATTTACCTGTTGCTTTCTGTAACATTGCATTAATTTTTCTTGCGCGATTTAATAGATCCATGATGATCCTCCATTTCATTATTATGAATTATAGTATAAACTGGCTTAAGTCTTTGTTTTGTACAATTGTCTTGAGTTTTTGATCTACATAAGCAGGAGTAATTTCTATTTCCTCCAACGTAATATCCGGTGCTTCAAACGACAAATCTTCCAGAAGCTTTTCTAATATTGTATGAAGTCTTCTTGCACCAATATTATCGGTATCCTGATTCACCTGAAAAGCAATCTCTGCAAGCCTTTCTATAGCATCGTCTGTAAAAACAACATTTATACCTTCTGTTTTCAACATTAATTGATATTGTTTAATCAATGCATTAGAAGGCTCGGTAAGTATTTGTTTAAAATCCTCTACAGATAACTTTTCTAATTCTACCCGAATTGGAAATCTTCCTTGTAATTCAGGAATCAAATCAGAAGGTTTCGCCATATGGAATGCTCCGGCCGCAACAAAAAGCATATGATCTGTTTTCACTGGTCCGTGTTTTGTAATAACTGTTGAACCTTCTACAATGGGCAAAATATCACGTTGTACACCTTCTCTGGAAACATCTGCAGTTCCTTCTTGTTTCCCGGCAACCTTATCAATTTCATCGATAAACAGTATACCTGTTTGCTCAGCCCTTTTAACAGCTTCTCCTGCAACTTCATCCATATCTACTAACTTCTGGGCTTCTTGCTGTTCCAGCACTTTTCTAGCTTCAGATACAGTTAGCTTGCGCTTTTTCTTCTTAGTTGGCATGAACTGTCCGAGTGCATCTTGCATATTCATCCCCATCTGTTCCATGCCAGAACCCTGCAGCATATCAAACATAGAAGGAGGGATTTCCTCAATTTCAATCGTAACCATTCGGTCTTCCAGTTCACCTAAAGCTAATTGATGTTCAATTTGCTGCCGTTTGCTTCTTACTTCTTCATCTTTTTCGATTTCGTTATCGGTACTATCACTTGCCGATTGATTTTGGAAAAGCATTTCAAATGGATTTTTAACACCGGATTGCTTTTTGGCTTCTGGCACAAGCAACTTAATGAGGCGTTTGTTCGCTTCTTTTTCCGCTGTTGCCATTACTTCACTCATCTTCTCTTCCTTAACCATTCGAACAGCCATCTCTACTAGATCCCTTACCATCGATTCCACATCTCTGCCGACATAACCAACTTCGGTAAACTTAGTTGCTTCAATTTTCACAAATGGAGCACCAACAAGTTTTGCCAGTCTTCTGGCAATCTCCGTTTTCCCAACCCCGGTCGGTCCAATCATTAAGATATTTTTTGGAACGATTTCTTCTTTCATTGAATCTTCAAGCTGCATCCGCCGATAACGATTTCTTAAAGCGACTGCTACAGATCGCTTTGCCTGTTGCTGACCAATAATATATTTATCTAGCTGACCAACAATTTGTTTTGGAGTGTAGTCAATTCCCATCCTTAGGAAAAACCTCCCTTATTAATCAAGTACTTGCAATGTAATATGATTATTTGTATATACACAAATTTCACCTGCAACCTCCAAGGCTGTTTGAGCAATTTCCTTTGCAGTCAGGTTACCAGAATGTCTAACCAAAGCTCTTCCTGCACTTAATGCA
The DNA here is from genome assembly GCF_037963145.1 of Oceanobacillus sp. FSL K6-2867. Taxonomy (NCBI): domain Bacteria; kingdom Bacillati; phylum Bacillota; class Bacilli; order Caryophanales; family Bacillaceae; genus Oceanobacillus; species Oceanobacillus sp. FSL K6-2867. Next base: position 3,995,550 of record NZ_CP150144.1, on the reverse strand, counting down.
TAGTTACCACCTGAACCAATAGCCAAAATACCATCATCTGGTTCGATAACTTCACCAGTACCAGAAACCAAGTACATATTTTCTTTATTCATGACAATCAGCATTGCTTCCAATTTGCGTAGCACCTTATCTGAACGCCATTCCTTGGCTAGCTCAACCGATGCCCGGGTCAAATTTCCATTATAGGCTTGAAGCTTACTTTCAAATTTCTCAAAAAGCGTGAAAGCATCTGCAACAGATCCAGCAAAGCCCGCCAGCACTTTACCATTGTACAAGGTTCTTACTTTTTTAGCTTTATGCTTCATTACAATGGCATTCCCTAATGTTACTTGCCCATCTCCACTCATGGCGCACTGTCCATTATGCTGGATAGCAAAAATTGTAGTAGCGTGCATTTCAGTAGCCATTCCCCTCACCTCACTCATTACGGTTTTGACCATTCGCTCTCGGATGGCTTTTCATGTACACTTCACGTAAATGATCCTTTGTTACATGCGTATAAATTTGTGTAGACGATAGATTTTCATGTCCAAGTAATTCCTGTACCGTACGCAGATCTGCACCTTCGTTAAGCATATGTGTCGCAAATGTGTGACGAAGTTTATGTGGATGAATTTCCACGGTCATTGCAGCCCGTTCTACAATCTTATTTAGAATTACTCGTATTCCTCTTGTCGTCAACGGTTTACCGCGAGCATTTAAAAAGACTGCATCAGAGTCTTGGGATTTTTCCAATATCTTCATTCTGCCGTCATGAATGTAAGTTTCTAATGCAATTTCTGCAAACCTGCCAAATGGGACATATCGTTCTTTTCGACCTTTACCTTTTACAAAAATGGTTCCAATCGAAAAATCAATATCTCCAAGCTTTAAACCTTGACATTCACTAACTCGAATACCGGTTCCATATAACATTTCCAGTATAGCTTGATCACGTTGGCCAGTTGGGCTATTCAAATCATTTACTTCAAACAATTCTTCCAATTCCTCCATGTAGAAAAAGCCTGGAATTGGTTTGTCAGTCCTTGGTAAATGGATATGAACAAACGGATTTGTCTTAACCCATTCTTCTCGCTCCATAAACTTATAAAAGCTTCGCAACGATGAAAGTTTCCTTGAAACTGACCTTCTGGTTAATTTCTGCTCATACAATCTCGTTAGAAAAAGCCTCACTTCTCGATGTGAAACAACGTGCAGATCGTCAATCCCCTCTTGACGAAGAAAATCAAAAAATACTTCCAGATCATTCTGATAATACTTTACCGTATAAGGTGAAGCATTCTTCTCAATCTGCAAATATTCAATGAACGCTTCACTGTATGCGAATGTATTCAATTCTTCACCCCATCGAACAGCGGATAAATCATAGCATACTTCAAATAATTATGCAATAAACTTAACTAAATTGCAACAAAATTCTGAATCGAAACCACACTTATTATATCATAATAATTTGATTTGTCATGCTATTTTGTTAAATTTAATAAAAACTAATATTAGTCTGTAAAGTGAATTACCTTTCCAATGCGTAATTATATCCATTTAGAATAGTATAGTCAACAAACAAATATAATTTTTTTCACGAAAATGCAATACAGTGAAAGTTTTGTGAACAATGGGTATTATCTTTATTGCCAAATTGTTACTCAATTATTCCTGTTTCTTGAATTTTTGCTTTTGTTTCTTCTGTTCCAAGTTCATATATTTTCCGATATACTTGCTGTAGGTTTTTTTCGTACTCATTTCTCTCTAGATCTGCTCTGCGGTCATTAAATGGATCTTTAATAATAAAACTTGTGGCTTCATTAGCATGATCTTTCATATTTAAAAATAATTCGCGCACTATACTTAACTCATCATCATCTGCAATGATTTCAAATTCTTCTTCATTATCGTCTACCGGTATCTCTCTAATTTCTCTTTCCTTTACAGCAATAAAGTAATGATTTTTGTTTGTCATTTTCATAGCCTCCTTGTTTGTTGGCATTCCCTTTTGACTAACAAGTGAAACTATTATGCTTTTATGCAGGCTTTCAAAGGATATAGATTCTCAAACACGATTAATTGTTTTTTGCACACAAAAGTATTAGCTGTCCAATAATGAACAGCTAACTTTGTGCTACTTCTTTATATTCACAATTTGTACATTGAACCTGTGTCTCTTTTTTACCTTTTTTCTCTACCAGTAAGGAATCACATTTTGGACAAGGTCTTGAAATAGGTTTATCCCATGAGACGAAATCACAGTCAGGGAATCGGTCACAGCCGTAAAATATTCGGCGTTTTTTCGATTTTCTTTCGACGACATTTCCCTCTTTGCATTTCGGACATTTGACACCAATTTCTTTTAAAATTGGTTTTGTATTACGACATTCCGGGAAGTTGGAACAGGCAAGGAATTTTCCATAACGTCCCATTTTATAGACCATTTCATGTCCACATTCTTCACAATCAATGCCAGCTGGCTCATCTCGGATTTCAATTTTTTCCATTTCTTTCTCAGCTACATCAAGTCGCTTGCTGAAACCATTGTAGAATTCATCTATAATCTTCATCCATTCAACTTTTCCATCCTCTATTGAATCGAGATCATTTTCCATTTTAGCAGTAAAATCAGCATCAATAATTTCTGGGAAAAACTCTTCTACTAAATCCGATACGATTGTTCCCAATTCAGTTGGAACAAAGCGTTTATTATCCATTGTAACATAACCTCTTCGCTGAATCGTATCTAAGGTCGGTGCATATGTTGAAGGTCGGCCAATACCAAGCTCCTCCATTGCCCGTACAAGTCTTGCATCTGTATACCTTGGTGGAGGCTGAGTAAAGTGCTGGTTTGGTTTAATTTCTTTCGACTCTACGACCATGCCTTCAGCTAAATCAGGCAGCAGCTTATCCTCCACCTTTTTATTATCATCCGTTCCCTCAATATAAACCCTCATAAATCCTTTAAATTTAATCTTTGATCCGGTAGCACGAAACTCTACGTTATTATTTATTAAATGCACGGTCATTGTATCCATTACTGCTGGCGACATCTGACTAGCAACGAATCGCTCCCAAATCAGTTTGTATAATCGAAGCTGGTCACGTGATAATACATCCTTTAATGATTTCGGATCCCTTAATGTTGAGGTTGGCCGAATTGCTTCGTGTGCATCCTGCGCACCCTCTTTATTTTTAGCAGCTCTTACATTGCCAAGGTATTCTTTACCAAAGTTTTCTTCAATGTAACCTTTTGCTTCTTGCTTTGCTGTTTCAGAGATACGAGTCGAATCTGTACGCATGTAGGTGATTAGCCCAGTAATCCCACCCGCTTTTTTGCCCAAATCAATTCCTTCATACAACTGTTGGGCAATCATCATGGTTTTTTTCGCACGGAAATTCAGCTTCCGTGCAGCTTCTTGCTGTAGAGAAGAGGTAATAAAAGGCTGTGCAGGGTTTTTCTTCCTTTCCCGTTTGTTTACTTTTGTTATATCGAACGAATTTCCTTTTAATTTTGCTTTTACTTCTTTTACGTCGTCTTCCGATTTTAATTCTTTCTTTTTCCCATTGATTCCATAAAAAGAGCCTTCAAATAACTCTTGTTCCTTTTGAAAAGCTGCGTCAATGGACCAATATTCCTCAGGAACGAAATGTTCAATTTCCTTTTCTCGATCTAAAATCATTTTTAATGCTACTGACTGTACACGACCAGCACTAAGTCCTTTTTTTACTTTTTTCCAGAGCAACGGACTAATATTGTAACCTACGAGCCTATCAAGAATCCTTCTAGCCTGTTGTGCATCAACTAAATCTAAATCGATTGCACGCGGATGTTTAAATGATTCTTTTATTGCATCTTTTGTAATTTCATTAAAAACAACTCGGCATTTCGAATTTTCATCCACACTCAAAATATGTGCCAAATGCCAAGCAATTGCTTCCCCTTCTCTATCGGGGTCGGCTGCGAGATAAATTTTTTTCGCCTTTTTTGCTGACTTCCTTAATTCTTTCAATACATCGCCTTTACCGCGAATCGTAATATATTTTGGTTTATAATTTTCATCGACGTCAACACCCATTTGACTCTTCGGTAAGTCCCTTATGTGTCCCATCGATGCTTTTACTGTATATTTTTTTCCCAAATAACGTTCAATCGTTTTCGCCTTTGCAGGCGACTCAACGATTACTAAATAATCTGACATGATCGTTCCTCCTAGAATGAGGTTGACAATTTACACTTGAAATCTTTACTAATACTAAATTTATCCTATGAATTTGTCAAACATACTTTATTTTATTTACTTTATTTTTAAAAATTTATTCTGTTATTCATTTTGAATTGGCATCCAATCTTCGAGGATATCCTGAGCGTTATGGACAAGCTTGGCCCCGTCCTGAATCATCTGATGACAACCCTTTGTTTGTGGATGTGCAAGTGATCCCGGTACTGCATATACCTCTCTTCCTTGATCAAGAGCTTGATCAACTGTTATCAGTGTACCACTTCTTTCAGTTGCTTCAATCACTAACGTTCCAAATCCAAGCCCGCTTATAATACGATTCCTTTCTGGGAAATGGTATTTTACTGGCCGAACGTCTGGAGCATATTCGGATAAAACGAGACCATGTTTCACAATTTGCTTGAATAGGGACATGTTCTGCTTAGGATAAACATGCATGAAACCGCCTCCTAAAACAGCTATTGTTTTCTGTTTATAGCTTAAAGCAATTTTATGCGCTAAACTATCAATCCCTTTAGCCATCCCACTTACAATTAGCCATTGTTTTTTTACAAGCGGCTTTACAACGAGATCTATCTTTTGTGCTGCTTCACTTGAAGGGTTTCTTGTCCCGATTACACTGATTGCCGGGTTATACGACAATAATGAAATATCACCAAGAGCATACAGCACAAGTGGAGCATCTTTAATTGTATTTAACATAGGTGGATAACTTTCGTCAACTATTGTGATGATTTTATAATTCATTATGTCCCGTAATATTTGCTGTCTTATAGCCAAATTATGAAGATCGGAATAAAATAATGCGGCATTTTTACTTGGGAGAGTGAATCGGTTCGTGATTTCTGAGGAAGAAAAATGATAGGTTTGTTCAAGTGAAGGGTCAAACTGAAGAAGTTTACGGATAAACCTTCTTGTAATTCCACGACAGCGATGTAAATGTATCAATCTTAAACGAAGAGTATCCAAATATATATCAATCCTTTCACCATTTAAATTTGTAAGGTAAGCCTGAAGAAGTTGTCTCTTCAGGCTATAAAGTTTGCTAAAATTTTGGTTTTGGTATTAATGTGTTTTACACTTTTCTTCAAGTCCATTTTCTTTTAGAACTTTAATCATGGTTTCGCCCATTACGGCAGGTGTTTCAGCAACTGTAATGCCGCATGCTTCCATGATGCGAGTCTTCTCTTCTGCTGTGCCTTTCCCACCGGAAATAATTGCGCCGGCATGTCCCATACGTTTTCCTGGAGGTGCAGTTGCTCCGCCGATAAAGCCAACAACAGGTTTTTTCATATTAGCTTTAACCCACTCTGCAGCTTCCTCCTCAGCTGTACCGCCAATTTCACCTATCATTATAACTGCCTCTGTTTCTGGGTCTTCATTAAATTCTTTTAGTACATCAATAAAGTTTGTCCCGTTAACAGGGTCTCCACCGATACCGACTGCCGTTGTTTGCCCGTATCCAGCTTGGGTTAATTGGTGTACCGCTTCATAGGTTAACGTTCCAGAACGCGAGACAACACCAATGTGTCCTTTTTTATGAATATAACCTGGCATTATTCCAATTTTTGATTCGTCTGCCGTGATAACACCAGGGCAGTTAGGTCCAATCAGACGTGTTTTCTTGCCTTCCATATAACGTTTTACTATTACCATATCTAAAACTGGAATATGCTCTGTAATACAGATAACTAAGTCTAACTCAGCATCTGCAGCCTCTATAATCGCATCAGCTGCGAATGGAGCAGGCACATAAATTACCGATGCTGTTGCACCAGTCGCATCTACAGCATCTTTTACTGTATTAAAAACAGGTACACCTTCAACTTCCGTACCAGCTTTTTTCGGTGTTACTCCCCCAACGATTTTCGTGCCGTACTCAAGCATTTGCTTCGTATGGAATGTGGCTGTTGAACCAGTAATTCCTTGGACAATTACTTTCGTATCTTTATTTATATAAACACTCATTTTCGTCCGTCCTTCCTAAATTAAAAGTTTAGAATTGCTTCTCGATTAGTTCACCATTGATACAATTTTTTCTGCGCCATCAGCCATTGAACTTGCTGATGTAATATTTAAGCCTGATTCTTCAAGAATTTTCTTCCCTTTTTCCACGTTTGTCCCTTCCAGACGAACGACAAGTGGAATTTCAAGGCCTACTTGTTTGGTAGCTTCTACAACACCTTCTGCAATAACGTCGCATTTCATAATACCGCCAAAGATGTTAACAAAAATTCCTTTTACATTCGAATCAGATAGGATAATTTTAAATGCTTCAGTTACCTTTTCAGCAGTTGCACCGCCTCCCACATCAAGGAAGTTAGCCGGATCACCGCCATAGTGTTTAATAATGTCCATTGTTGACATAGCAAGTCCAGCACCATTTACCATACAACCAATATTTCCATCTAAGGAAATGTAGCTCAAGTCATATTTGGATGCTTCAATTTCTTTTTCGTCCTCTTCCTCTAAATCTCTTAATTCGACAATGTCTTTTTGACGGTATAATGCATTATCATCGAAGTTTAACTTTGCATCTAGTGCTAAAACCTCTCCGTCACCAGTTGTGACAAGAGGATTGATCTCTGCAATAGAACAATCTTTTTCGACAAAAGCCTGATAAAGACCTGTCATAAACTTAACGGCTTTTCCAATTAATTCATTTGGTATATTTATGTTAAATGCTAGTCTTCTAGCTTGGAAAGGTGTTAGACCAACTACTGGGTCAATAACTTCCTTAAAGATTTTCTCAGGAGTTGCTTCAGCTACTTCTTCAATTTCTGTTCCGCCTTCTTCAGATGCCATAAAAACGACACGTGAAGTTGCGCGATCCAGAACAACACCTATATAATATTCTTTCTTAATGTCGCAACCCTCTTCAATAAGTAAACGTTTAACTTCTTTTCCTTCAGGACCTGTTTGATGGGTTACCAATGTTTTTCCAAGAATTTCATCCGCATATGTACGAACTTCATCTAAGTTCTTTGCTACTTTAACGCCTCCAGCTTTACCTCTTCCGCCGGCGTGAATCTGCGCCTTGACAACGGTTACAGATGTGCCCAGTTCTTTTGCTGCCTTAACCGCTTCATCCACTGTATATGCTACATAGCCAGTTGGAACTTTCACACCAAAATTGCGTAAGACTTCTTTCCCCTGATACTCGTGAATGTTCATCTTCCATCCTCCTATTCAATTTGAATGCATCTCCATTGTATTAAAAAAAAACAAATTTCACAAGAATTAGTGAAAATTGTTTAAATAGTAATTCGTATTATAGGTTTAGTAATTGTTTCAAATCTGTTTGAAACAGATTGATAGGGACAAGAAAATCGGAGCTATCCAGCTTTGTTTTGCGTGTTTGTTCATAATACATAATTAATTATAATCCGCATAAGCCGACAGGTTAGGGGGATGTTTTTTCTATCATCCAAACATTTTAGCAAAGGTATTTTTTCCAGCTTTCCCGTCTGTTTTCATTTTGTTATTACGCTGAAAGTCTCTTACCGCCTTTTCTGTGCCTCCTCCAAATATTCCATCAAGCCCGTTCGGATTATAGCCTAACGCATATAATGCTGCCTGCAGTATCCAGGTTAAATTACCTCTGGCATTTTTACTAATTGTAACGGTAGCAGATTTCGTTTTCGGTCCCCATATCCCATCAACGCCTAACTTGGCATTGAATTGCTTGTTTAGTTCGGTCTGATAACCTTTAATTAAAGCTTTTTTAGTCTGTGGCCCATAAATACCATCGACAGTTAAAGCCGTGTTATACCTTTTATTTAAAGTAGACTGAATAGTACGGACACGACTAGAGTTATTTTTAGCCGGAGCTGCATGAAACGATTCCAGATAAGTGGTCGGATTTAAACAATTGTTTGCTCTGTCTGCAATCCATCCATATGGCGGTTTGCTTGATGCTGTTTTTCGTACTTCGTAATGCAGATGAGAACCAGTAGTATTCCCTGTATTCCCTTGTCTGCCAATGATGTGACCTTTATTGATTCGTTGACCTCTTCTTACGTTTACGCTATCTAGGTGGGCATATACTTGCCCTCTTCCATTTTTATCATGAATAAACACTACATTTCCATATCCGCCAAATCCTGATCCTGCTTTTCCCTTCCCTGCAAATAGAACAATGCCCGCAGTAAAGGCGTTAATTGGTGCCCTGTGGTATTTAACAAGATCGATTCCAGTATGAAAAACACCTCTTATTCCCGTTATAGGGTGTGTGCGGTATCCAAATGGGGAAGTTACTCGATATCCTTTAAATGGCATAATAAACCCTCCTTTAACATTATTATGCAAAATAAAAGACATCCTCTTGGATGTTTATAACTTGTTATTTTTAATTTTGTTGCACGCGGAGCTTCCTCGTTTTGGATTGTATAACTTTAACGGCCATTTGGATTGTCCTTTTGCAACTGTTTATCAGCACGATAGACAAATGCAAATACTTCAGCTACTGCCTGAAACAATTCCTCTGGTATTGTTTCATTAATATTTAATTCCGCCAACAGTTCAACAAGAGAAGCATCCTCTAAAATCGGTACATTATTTTCTTGTGCCTTTTTTAAAATTTCCTCTGCTACAAGCCCTTTCCCTGTTGCTGTAACTTTAGGGGCAAAATCTTTTCCCTGATCATAGCGGAGTGCTGCCGCTTTCTTTCTTGTCTCGGTCATACTCGATAATCAACTCCTCGATAGGATGAATATGCTTTTCCTGCTCCTGCCTTAACAGATTGCCCTAATTCTTTCAGCGATTTAAAGTCTACCGCAGCTAGCTTATAATCTAAAGCTTCTAATCCCTGTTTTAGTACAGGTATTAATTGCATTGTCTGCCCCTTCAATTCCTGTATATCATTATAAATCGTTACTGTTACAGAACGCTTCTGGATATGCATATCAATAATGGTCTGCTTCAATTGATTTAATTCTAAATAAAATAAAATGCGGCAGTAATCCGGATTTACGTTTCCGTCCTCTGTTTTCCTGCTTTCGAATTCAAGCTCTAAGTCATTGACTAATCCAAGCTTTTCAGCAGGGATTTGAAGGGATGCTTGAATCATACTTTCTGTTTCATTGATTGCATTGAGCTGCATCCCATTAATAAAATGCAGCAACTGGCCAGCCTTTTCCTGAACAGCACCGTTACTTTGCTGTACAAATTGAAGCAGCATTGCCTTTAAGCTTTGCTGATCGAAGTTTTTTTGTGCAAGCTGTTGTTCATAATCCAGCCCTGTATGTGTAAGAACTTGCTGCAGTTGCAGCATAAATTGCTCATTCGGTGCTTTTGACAGCATAAGATTATTAAAATGAAACTCTTTTAATAGTATATCTATTTCTTTATAGATATTTGGATTAAGGAGCGTCTCTAACATATTCTTTACATTATTTAATGAGACTGGATTGTTTGCCGATTCGTGAATAAACTTCCCCTGTTTTGCTGGAAGGAACGGAATAATAGTTTGCCGTAATTGTTTTTTAAACTGGGCAAACTCATGCTGTTCTAATACAGGTTTATTTTTGGTACTTTTCCATGCTTGCAAAAACTGCTGTGACTGGTCCATTAATTCAAATTGATTGGTGCGAACTTGCTCTAAAACCTGTACAACATCCTTGGGATTTAAAGCAAATGGTAATCTTAAGTTCTGTTGATCTACTTTTAGCGTTTGTTCAATCTGCTGCCATTCAGATATCCATTTATCAAAACCAACTTGCTGATTCAGCATCCCTAATCCTTTTATAACATGAAACAGCTGCTGTTTATTTTGTTCATTAAGTATATTTATTTGTTTCGCAAAAGAAGCATCCTCATTAATAGGACGTGCTATCATTTGTTCCAAACTTGTCAAAAGATTTGTTTGATTACTCGTTGTTTTCAATTGATGTAATAGCTCGTTCAGTTGACTGGAGAATTTTACCGTGTTTTTTACCGATAAAGCATGGAAAATAGATTCTGTCATTGGTAACCTTCTGGTAATCATTTCTAGCAAAGCTTGCTTAGCGGTCTTTTTATCTTTTGATTGCCCCAATAGCTGCAGTGCTTCTTTTAGCTGAGACTTATCAAAGGGAATATTTTCTTGCACTAAAGCTTGTATAAAAGCATGGTTCATTTTATTTGGTTTCACATTCAGCTGATTCATTAAGGATGCTAAACTTGCTTTTGATTGTGATTTTATGTATTCACTGAGTACTTTCAAATAAATCATTTCATCTGATGCTTGCACTTGAAAATGATATGTATTACCGATTGAAAGAGCGGCCTCCAATTTAGCAATCATTTTTTGTCCACCAAGCTGTATTTGTGCTTTATTTTCAGGAAATAATTTCAAAATTTCCCCTTGCACAATTTGTCCAGGTCTTAATCTCTGTTCAGCTTGCATAATCCTAGCCAGCCTATCTCCAGTAAGCTTATGAATACTCATCAATGAACACCTCTCAATTCTTTAAAGAATGATATTCCTCACAGGGGCATATGATCTTCTATGATATGGTGAAGCGCCAATCTCACGCAATTTTTCCAAATGATGCTTTGTCCCATACCCCATGTTAGAGATAAAATCATAATCAGGATATTCTTCATGCATTTCTTTCATTAAATTATCCCGTGTCACTTTGGCAAGTATACTTGCCGCTGCAATCGAAATGCTTTTTGCATCTCCTTTTATCAGTGACTCTGATGTATAAGGTAAGGCCTTTAACTGAACAGCATCTAATAACACATGGTCCGGACTTGGGTTCAGCTGTTCTATCGATTGTTGCATTGCAAGCTTAGTCGCTTCAAAGATATTCATTTCATCGATTTTCCGATTATCAATAATTCCAATTCCATAACTAACTGCTTGATCTTTAATCATTTTAAAAAAATGATCCCTTGTCGCTTGATTTAATTGTTTGGAATCGTTTAAACCATACAATTTAAAATCTTTAGGTAAGATTACCGATGCTGCCACAACTGGTCCCGCTAAAGGTCCTCGTCCAGCCTCATCAACCCCTGCAATATGTTCGCATCCCTTTGAATAAGCAAATTGTTCATAACGGGACATTTCGGCAAACTTTTCTGCTAACTGCTTTTCTTTCACTTTTTGCTTTTCATAGCTTTTCAGTAATTGCTGGACCCCTTTTCGTTCGTCTGCCATCAATTCCTGTACCATTTCATCTGTTAGTTCGTTATTTTTAATTTGTTGTTTTATAACAGCAATCGATTGCTTTTCCATCCTATCACCTTACTCTCTCTATTATATCGGCACATTTTTACGTTTGTTTTACATTACCTTTCTCGCTTGCATTCATGAGCTGAACATTTTACTGAAAAAAATAGGACACACATCTTTTTTAGATGTATGCCTTATGATTCTTCCGGAGTTTCCAGTGTGATTTTACCTAATCTTCCAGTTCGAAGGTCTCTTAATACAATTTCAGCAACCTTGTCAAAATTAATATTTCCACCACTTAGAAGTGCACCTCGCTGCTTTCCGATTATATTAAATATTTCCAGCATATCTTCCATATCCCGGGCAATTTCATACCTTTCTCCGAGCTGAACAGGATAATGTTTTTGCATATACTGGATAACAAATACCGTAATATCCTGTAAAGAAAGCAGCTGATCTTTAATTGTTCCTATTGCCGCTAGCCTGTAACCAACAGCCTCCTCTTCAAATTTCGGCCACAGAATCCCGGGTGTATCAAGTAATTCGAAGTCTTTTTTCACTTTAATCCACAGCTGTTGCTTTGTAATCCCTGGACGATCACCGGTCTTAGCAATTTTTTTATTTGCAAGTCGATTAATAAGTGTTGATTTACCAACATTTGGTATTCCTACAATCATCGCTCTTGCAGCTCTTGGCTTAATACCCTTTTTCAAAAGCTTATCTAATTTTGCTTGTCCAAGCCCTTTTGCCATTTGAATGACATGTTTAATATCCGTCTTATTATTGACATCAACAGCGATTGCTGGAATTTGTTTCTCTCGAAAGTATGCTATCCATTTTTCTGTTTGACTCGCGTCAGCTAAATCCTTTTTCATCAAAACGATCATTTTTGATTTTTGCTGCAATACTTGCTGGAGCATTGGATTCTGCGAGGAGAGTGGAGTTCGTGCATCAACTAACTCCATCACGAAATCTACAAGTTTCAGCCTCTCTTCTACTTCTCTTCTCGCTTTTGCCATATGCCCCGGAAACCATTGTATTGTCATGTTTTATTCCTCCTTTCCAATTAATTGCATTCGATCAAATGGCCAATAAATTAATCTTGTCTTTCCGATAATTTCATCAATCGGTATGACACCAAGCATTCTGCTGTCTGTCGAATTGCCACGGTTGTCGCCTAAAACAAAAACATGTCCCTCTGGAACCACTTCATATCCTCCTGGCAATTCTTCTAATGTAAAATCATTTGTCAGCATTTGGTATGGTTTCATTTGATCCTTTTGTTCATCCAAAAAAGGCTCTTCTACTGGTTCGCCATCAATATAAAGCTCATTATCCTCCACCGCTACATGTTCGCCTGGAAGACCGATTACGCGTTTAATAAAATCCTTTTGAGCGGAAGCATGAAAAACAACAATATCAAATCGTTCTGGTTCTTGAAAAAAATAAGAGAATTTATTAACAATCATTTGATCCCGGTCATGCAGTGTCGGCAGCATAGAAGGTCCATCTACTACAATCGGAGCAAATAGAAAGGCGCGGACGATAAACGCCAAACCAAACGCCATCAGCAGCGCTTTTATCCAATCTAACCATTCGTTTTTCTTTTTTTTCGCCATATTTTCCCCTCCGACCGATTCTATGTATATAATTTATTGTAAGCCAGCTTAAAGTATTCATACAAGCTTTAACCAGTTAAATAGCAAAAAGGAGCTTGTGCACATTTGCCAAGCTCCTTTCCAATAACGTTTTTCGGTCAGCCCATGTCGATTAGCGACGTTCTTTAATACGAGCTGCTTTTCCGCGTAGATTACGAAGATAGTATAGTTTCGCACGACGTACAATACCGCGACGAGTAACTTCGATTTTATCAACTCTAGGTGAATGTAATGGGAAAGTACGTTCAACACCTACACCATAAGAAATTTTTCTTACTGTGAATGTTTCACTAATTCCACCATTTTGACGTTTGATTACAACACCTTCGAACACCTGAATACGTTCACGAGTTCCCTCAACTACTTTCGCGTGTACTTTTACAGTATCTCCAGCGCGAAACTCAGGATGATCAGTACGAAGTTGATCTTTTGTGATGTCTGCAATAAGTTGTTGCATTATCCTTCACTCCTTCCAAACCAATGCTCATTATTTAATTAGCAATAAGCGGAACATCGTTTATATGTACCTAAGCGTACCTAAGCACAATAATAAATATATCATATTGAAAATAATTGTTCAACACTTTTTTAGACAAATTGAAGGGTTTTTAGCTATCATTTGCAGTAACTTATTCTTTTCCTTCATTTATTCTTATCTCATCTATCATTTTTTGCTCCGCTTCGTTCAATTCATAACTCCGCAGCAGATCAGGACGGCGATTATAGGTGCGTTTTAAAGATTCCTCTTTGCGCCAGTTTCTTATTTTGGCATGGTCTCCTGATAGCAATATGTCCGGAACCTTCATTCCGCGGAAATCTGCAGGTCTTGTGTAATGAGGGTGCTCCAATAGTCCAGTAGAAAATGAATCTTCTGGAGCTGATTCTTGATTTCCCAGTACATCTGGAAGCAATCGGACAACACTATCAACAACTACCATTGATCCGAGCTCTCCGCCAGTCAAGACATAATCTCCAATCGAAATTTCATCGGTAACAAGGTTTTCCCGGATACGCTCGTCGTATCCTTCATAATGACCACATATGAAAATAAGATGCTCTTCTTTTGCCAGCTCTTCTGCTTTTCTTTGCGTAAAAGTTTCACCTTGCGGACACATAAGGATAATACGTGGTTTTGTCTGCCTGTCTTTTTTCACAGCGGATACAGCGTCAAATACAGGCTGAGGAGTTAGTACCATTCCTGCACCACCGCCATATGGATAATCGTCTACCTTTAAATGCTTATTCTTCGTATAGTCCCGAAAGTTTACCATATTATAGCTGAATTTTTCTTTTTCAGCAGCTTTTTTTAAGATGGATGATTGAAAAACACCAGTAAACATTTCTGGAAAAAGCGTCAAAATATCGATATGCATTAATCAAGCAGTCCTTCCATTGGTTCAACCACAATTTTCTTGCTCGCTACATCAACTTTTGTTACAACGTCATCAATGTATGGGATGAGAATATCTTTTCCGACTTTCTGTTTCACAACCCAAACATCATTTGCTCCAGGAGATAATATTTCTTTGATTTTCCCTATATTTTCTCCAGCAGCAGTAAAAACCTCACAGCCAATGATTTCGTGATAATAATACTCATCTTGATCAAGCTCGGTTAATTGCGTTTCATTGATTTTCAACTTGCAGCCTTTGAAGTCTTCCACCTCATTAATATTTGTATAGCCTTCAAACTGCAGAAGGTCAAACCCTTTATGCACCCTGTGGGCAGCAATTGTAAGTTCAATGGTCTGTTTATCCTTGATTACACATAGCTTCTCGCCGGGCGCAAAGCGCTCTTCAAAATCACTAATGCGCAATACTTTGACTTCCCCGCGGATACCATGTGTGTTGACTATTTTCCCTACATTAAACATGCGTTCATTCATCTTGTCACCTACTCATTATTCGTCAATTCGTATAACAACGTCATCTTTAATGACGATTACTTGTTTCTCCATAATCTCTTTCCAGTCAGAACCTACATTTACTTCAACAAGAGCATCAACTTCTTTTTCAGTAATTTCACTTCCAAGCTCCAGCGTTTCTAATTGACTTATTTTAAAATCAAGCAGTTTAATCTTTTCTTTACGATTATTTATTTCTTGCTGGAAACGTTGTTCAATTTCTTGCTTTGTGCTGCCAGCTTTATGCTGTAATTTTCTTTTTTCAAAAAGGAGCTGTTGACACTCTTGTTCAAGTCGCAATTTATGATCGTGAAAATTGCGATAAATCTTCTCTTTACTTTTCTCTGTGACGATTTGCTTAATTACAACTTTTTTAATGATATTCACTGGATTTCCTCGCTCCCGTATGAAAACTTGGTACTCGCCGAGTATGTTGACAGGTTTCTTAGTTGCTTCTATGCAGGAAGAAAAAATTGTAAGTTTATTGTCTGTCAAAAGCAATCATTATAAGATGTGTAAAAGGGAAAGAAGAACCCTTTGGAGGTCCGCTTTCCCTTTACATAATGTCCAAATAAATACGTTTATTACCATCCGTTTTAGCAGCATAGACAACCGTGCGAATCGCCTTTGCAATACGTCCATTTTTTCCAATAACCTTTCCGACATCCTCCTGATGAACAGTAAGATGATAAACGATCTTTGCATCTTCTTCTGTCTTCTTAACAACGATGTCCTCCGGGTGATCAACCAATGGGGTAACAATCGATTCTATTAGGGCTTTCATGATATCACACTACTTCTCTACCTGGTTTTTTTGGTCGTGGAATTTTTTCATGATGCCTTCATTTGAGAAAAGATTACGAACTGTATCACTTGGTTTTGCACCTTTTGTCATCCAATCAAGTGCTTTTTCTTCATCTATTTTAACTTCAACTGGATTAACCACTGGGTTATAAGTTCCAATTTGTTCAATAGAACGTCCGTCACGAGGAAAACGTGAATCAGCTACAACGATACGATAAAATGGGTTTCTCTTAGATCCCATACGCTTTAAACGAATTTTAACAGCCATTATTTTGCACCTCCAATAAAAATGTTATTCACAATTTAAGATTCTAACAGAAAAAAATAGGTCTGTAAAGTGTTTTTACATTACAACAATAAAAAGGTATATTTTTATTGTAATAGCTCGTTCATTTCGGGCATCTTATTGCACTTCTGCTTCCGAAACTTACATAAACGGGAATTTTAAGCCTTTTCCTTTTTTCCCTTTTTGCATGTTTGTCATTTGCTTCATCATTTTTTTCATTTCACTGAATTGCTTGATCAAGCGGTTTACTTGGGATACGGATGTACCGGATCCTTTGGCAATCCGCTTTCTGCGACTACCGTTAATAATACTTGGGTCTTGTCTTTCTTTTTTCGTCATCGACTGGATGATTGCCTCAACCTGTGTTAGCTGTTTTTCATCCAATTGTGCGTTTTTAAGACCCTTCATTTTATTTGCACCTGGAATCATTGCCATTAAATCATCCAATGGTCCCATTTTTTTAACCTGTCCCATTTGTTCGAGAAAATCATCAAACGTGAAGGACATCGTACGCATTTTTTCTTCCAATTCTTTTGCTTGTTTTTCATCAACATTCGTTTGTGCCTTTTCGATTAAAGAAAGCACATCACCCATGCCTAGAATTCGAGATGCCATCCGATCTGGATGGAATGCTTCCAGCTCGTCCAGCTTTTCCCCCATTCCAGCAAACTTAATTGGCTTGCCGGTAACAGCTTTTATCGATAATGCTGCACCTCCACGTGTATCCCCATCCAATTTCGTTAGCACCACACCTGTAATGTCAAGCTGTTCATTGAAGCTTTCTGCAACATTCACCGCATCCTGACCTGTCATAGAATCTACTACCAGGAAAATTTCATTTGGATTAACAGCAGATTTAATTTGTTGTAATTCTTCCATTAAATCTGTGTCAACGTGCAAACGACCTGCAGTATCGATAATTACATAATCACGGTGCTCTTCCTTTGCCTTCTCAATGCCCTTTGTTGCAATATCAACTGGTTTTGTTTCTGTTCCCATGGAGAAAACAGGCATGTCCAGCTGTGTACCCAATGTCTCTAATTGTTTAATTGCTGCGGGGCGGTACACATCACAAGCAACCAATAGCGGGGAACGATTATGTTTCTTCCGTAATAGATTCGCTAGCTTTCCAGTTGTTGTTGTTTTACCGGCGCCTTGTAAACCTACCATCATAATGACTGTTGGTGGTCGATCGGCTACAGCAATCTTGCTTTGCTCGCCGCCCATCAACGCTGTCAGTTCTTCTTTTACTACTTTTATAACCTGTTGACCAGGTGTTAGGCTTTCCATTACTTCCTGACCAACTGCCCGTTCCTTGATGCGAGCGATCAATTCTTTAACCACTTTAAAGTTTACATCTGCCTCCAGTAATGCAAGACGTACTTCACGGGTCATTTCTTTTACATCTTGCTCAGAAACCTTGCCCTTACCAGTAATCTTCTTTATTGTACTTTGCAGGCGGTCGGCTAATCCTTCAAATGCCATAGAAGGTGTCCTCCTAATCTAATTCTTTTAGTTGCTGAAGCATCTTCAAAATAGACTGATCTGATACTATGTGCTCCAGTTTTTCAATAAGTGCTATACGCTCTTCAAATTTCTCATATAAATGCAATTTTTTTTCATATGATTCAAGCATTGCCTCTGTACGTTTGATATTATCATATACTGCTTGGCGCGACACATGAAACAACTCGGAGATTTCCCCAAGAGAATAATCTTCCAAGTAGTACATTTCCATATAATTACGTTGTTTAGGCGTTAAAAGCGTTTGATAAAAATCAAATAAATAATTGATGCGGGTTGTTTTTTCAATCATGAGTCACACCCCTTGTTAAGTGAAATTCCTTTACATTATCATAGCGAATAATTTTGTTTATTGTCAAGGAATTTCAAATTCTACTCTTCACCTGCTTCTGTTCCTAGGTCTGCAAATAAACCATATACAAATGCATTGGCATCAAATTCCTGCAAATCCTCCACCTGTTCTCCCAGCCCGACAAATTTCACAGGGATATGAAGTTCATTTCTTATCGCAAGTACGATACCACCTTTGGCTGTCCCATCAAGCTTCGTTAATACAATTCCAGATACATTCGTTGCCTCTGAAAATGTTTTGGCTTGGCTGAGGGCATTTTGACCAGTTGTCGCATCTAACACGAGGAGAACTTCATGTGGCGCACCTGGTATTTCTCTTTCAATGACACGTTTCACCTTTGAAAGCTCATTCATTAAATTCACTTTGTTTTGAAGCCTGCCTGCAGTATCACAAATCAACACATCTGCCTGGCGAGATTTCGCTGCTTTAATAGCATCAAAGATTACTGCTGCTGGATCACTGCCTGCATTATGTTTAATAACATCAACTTCAGCTCTTTCTCCCCACACTTCCAGCTGTTCAATTGCTCCTGCACGGAATGTATCGCCTGCTGCTAGGATAACATTTTTTCCTTCCTGCTTAAGTTGGTGTGCTAGTTTACCGATAGAGGTTGTCTTCCCGACACCGTTAACTCCAACCACGAGAATAACAGAAAGACCTTGTTCCTGGATGTTCAATTTCTCGATTTCTGCTTGATCATCACCATAATAAATTTCCACTAGCTTTTCAGATATAATATCTTTTATTCCATTTGTATCTTTAATGTTCTGACGTTTCACTTCCATTTTCAGTTCTTCAACCAAGTCCATTACAGTTGTAACACCCACATCAGCAGTAATGAGTACTTCTTCCAGCTCTTCAAAAAAATCCTCATCAACTTTTCGATAGCGCGCAATTAAATCATTAATTTTTGATGAGAAAGAATTACGTGTCTTTGTCATACCTTCTTGGTATTTTTTAGAAACCTCTTCTTTATTTTCATTTTGCTTAAATTTATTTTTTAACTTATTGATAAAGCTCATATTTATCTGCCTCCTAAGAATTAATTAATTCTTTCGTATCCTCTAATCGAACTGAAACAAGTCGTGATACACCTGATTCTTGCATCGTTACACCATATAAAACATCTGCTTCTTCCATTGTACCTTTTCGGTGCGTAATCACAATAAATTGTGTGTTATCACTGTATAATTTAACATATTTCGCAAAGCGAGCAACATTTGCTTCATCAAGAGCAGCTTCAACCTCGTCAAGAATACAAAATGGAACCGGTCTGATCCTTAAAATAGCAAACAAGAGAGCAATTGCTGTCAAGGCACGTTCACCACCAGATAACAAACCTAAATGCTGCAATTTTTTCCCTGGTGGCTGAGCGATGATATCCACCCCTGTATCCAGCAAGTTTTTCGGATTAGTAAGTTTCAGCTCGGCATAGCCGCCTCCAAATAATTGTTTGAACACGTCATGAAATTCGTCCTTGATTTTATTAAATGTTTCGTCAAACCGCTTTTTCATTTCTTCATCCATTTCATCAATCACCGTATACAGTGTCTCTTTTGCTTCAACAAGATCGTTTCGCTGTTCGGACAAGAAGGTATAGCGTTCGGAAATACGTTCATATTCTTCAATAGCTCCCAGATTAACAGTTCCAAGACGATCTATTTGTAATTTTAATTCATTGACAATCGTTTTTGCTTCTTCCGCATCTTCCGCCTTCTCATAAAGCTGTTTTGCCTTTTCGTATGTGATTGTATATTCCGTCTGCAGATGATTTAATCGGCTCTCCAGTCCAACATCAAGGCGGCCTGCATGGACTTCTTTTTGCTGAATGGCTTCTTGCAGTATTTGAAGTTTTTTGCTTTCTTCCTTTCGCTCTGTCTCTGCGTCTTGAACGAACTTAGTTTGTTCAGCTCTTTCAGTACGCTTCTGCTGAATTTTATTTGTTAACATTTCCTTCTCTTGCTTAGAAGCTGCAATACCTGCGTCCACCTCTTCTTCTGTTTCTATCGATTGCTCAATTTCCAGCAGATTGTTCAATTCCTTTGCATACTGATGATGCTGTTCTTTTATTTTTTCTAATTGCTCCTCAGTCGTACTTGTTTTTTCCCGCTGGAACTTCACTCGTTCTTCTTGTTCAGCGATTTGGATTTGCAATTGATGTAAATTATCCTGCATCATCTGTTTATTCTCTTTAAATGCAGCTTCTTCATTTGTTAGAGAATCAATTTTCTTTTGTATAGAATCCAGCTGTACTTTAAGTGCAGCTAATTCCTCTGTTAAACTTTTTGCCCGTTGTGTCAGTTCTTCACTATCTTCTGCAAACTGTTGTTTGTCCTGATCATAAATCGATAGGCTGTCATTAATAGATGAGAGTTTCATTTCTACTTGCTTCCACTCCGAATGCAATTTCTGCAAGGTGGCTTGTTCGGAAGAAATCATGCTCTCTTTCGTTCTCAGATCATCTTCCAATTCTTTAATCAACTGCTTCTTACCTTGAACGATTGATTCAAATTGGAATATCTTTTGCTGGAATCCTTCGATTTTTTCCGTTATCTCCTGCAAATCCTGTTCTCTGGTAAACAGAGACTGGTTCGTTTTCTTTTGAGCTCCACCAGACATTGACCCCCCGGGGTTTACGACATCGCCCTCAAGTGTAACTACGCGGAAACGCCGGTTCACAAGTCCTGCAATTTCATTCGCCTCTTTTAAATCTTGAGCAACAATGACATGTCCCATTAAATGATTTACAGCTTTCTGATAAGGCTCATTTGTATGTACGAGGTTGGAAGCTATTCCATGGAATCCCGGATGACCATTAATTTTGACTAGCATATCCTGTGTAATAAACCGCTCTTGAATGGAAGCAAGCGGTAAAAAGGTCGCTCTGCCATTATTTGTTTTCTTTAGCCAAGCAATAGCCTTTCTTGCTGCAAGATCATCTGTTACAACAATATGCTGTGCTTGTCCACCAAGTGCAGTTTCAATTGCTGTAATAAACTTTTTCGGGACATCAATTAATTCGATTACTGCACCGTATATGTTCTCAAGCTTTTTATCTTCCCGGGCTTTCAAAATTGCTTTTACTCCATGAAAAAACCCCTGAAAGTCCTCTTTCATTTCTTCCAGCATTTCTTTTTTTGATTTTAACTTTTCGATATATTGATAACCTTGATATAGCTTTGTTTGTGATTCTTGGAAAAGAATTCGCTCGGATTCTAAATTCAATTTTATTTGTTTTACATCAGATTCAATTACTGAAAAGCTAGACTTTTGATTTTTATAACTAGCCTCTAAGCGATTTTTTTCTTTGCTTAATTGCTCCCTTTGTTCAATTAAATCTTGAAATTTATTTGCCTGTTTTTCTTTTTTTCCATCTATCTGCTGTAATTGCTGTGCGATGGATTGTTTTTCATTCCGTTTCGCTGCTTGTTTGTTAAGTAATTCTATGTAATCCGATTTCAAATCTTCAATTTGTTCCGAAATACTTTCTTGACTTGTATTTAGTTTAGAATCCAGCTCTCTTGCTTGTTCTTTATATTTTTTTCGGTCACGCTGTAATTGTACAAGCAGCTGCTTTTCTTTAACTAGCTGTTTCTCTAACTCTCCAATCCTCGAAGTGCTTTCTTTTTTTTGCATCTCTAATTTATATTTATTTTCTCCAAAATGCTTTGATCGTTCATCAAGCAACTGTTTCTTTCCTTCATACTTCTCTAGCTGCTCTGTAGCAGTTAAAAGATTTTCTTGCATTGCTTCTATTTCTTCGTCCAGCCTCTGTACTGCTTGATTCTGTTTCTCAATCTCAGCTTCTTTTTTTTGAATCATGGATTTAAGGGCACTTTCGGTTAGCTTTTCTTTTTCAAGCTGATTTAACTGCTTCTTCCACTCGTAATGCAACTGTTCAATTTCAGCTAATAAATAGGAAATTTCCTTTTTTTTAAGCTTATCCTTTAATTCCAGATACATTTTTGCAGTTTCAGCCTGCTGTTTTAAAGGGTTTATCTGCTGTTCAATTTCATGGATAATATCTTCAACCCGATTAAGATTCTCCTGGGTTTCTGCTAATTTATATTCAGCTTTTTTCTTACGTTGTTTATATTTCAGTACTCCTGCAGCCTCTTCAAAAATCGTTCGTCTTTCTTCAGCTTTTGAGCTGAGAATTTCTTCGACTTTTCCTTGGCTTATTATGGAAAATGCTTCTCTTCCAAGACCAGAATCCATGAAAAGATCAATAATATCCTTTAATCGGCATGACTGCTTATTAATATAGAATTCACTATCACCAGAACGATAAACCCGACGTGTAACACTAATTTCTTCATAATCGAGCGGTACTCGTTTATCTTGATTATCAAGCACGAGTGTAACTTCAGCGACATTTAATGCTTTTCTTGTTTCACTGCCTTGGAATATGATATCTTCCATTTTGGAGCCACGTAATGATTTAGCTGATTGCTCACCGAGCACCCAACGGATCGCATCGGTAATATTGCTTTTTCCGCTTCCATTCGGACCAACAACCGCTGTCACACCTGGGACAAATTCTACATTGATCCGTTCTGCAAATGATTTGAAGCCTACACTTTCCAATCGTTTTAAATACATATACATTCTCCTAATTCCAAAAGAACCCTATTCCTTGCGTTCCTTGCTAAATTTCTTTTTATAGTTTAACTATTATTTTAAATGAGAGCATGCGCTTCTCATCGCTGTATTCCATTATTTATTTGTTTAACTAAAAAATAGATTGGCTTTTTAACCTATTTATTTTATCATAAACTTATGAACAAAAGAAGTGCAGAACCGTTTCAGGCTTCAACAATTGCAAGTGTTTTGCCAAAAAGGAGGATAATATGAGTTTAGAAGTCAAATCAGTAGAAAATATGGAAATATTGCTTGAGGAGCTAGCTGATAAATTACAGGTTGTCAATCGGTCAATTATGGATCCAGAGGATTATGACCTTGAAAAATATGATGATTTAAAATTTATGTATGATATCGTTGCCAAAAAAGGAAAGTTAAGTGCATCCGAAACACAGGCATTTATTGAAGAGCTTTCTTTAATCAGGAAATAGACTTTAAAAGGCTGTGTCCTCTAAGGATAACAGCCTTTTCTTAATTAATGCGGAATAATGGAATCCAGCGCATATTTTGCTGCTCGCTGCTCTGCTTCCTTCTTCGTTCTTCCAATTCCTTGACCAGCGTTTTCCCCTTTTATAATAACCTGGGCAATAAATTCCTTATTATGGGACGGGCCTTTTTCATCAACAATTTTGTATTCAATGGTTTGATTTTTGTTTTGCTGCACTAACTCTTGCAGCTGACTTTTATAATCCATCGCATGCGAAAAAGCACCTTTTTTAATTTTAGGAAATACATGCTCTTCTAAAAAGTTTAATGCCTTATCAAATCCTTGATCTAAATAAAGTGAACCAAGAAAGGCCTCAAACACATCTGCCAATATAGCGGGTCTATTTCTCCCTCCTGTTTGTTCCTCGCCTTTACCAAGTAAAAGATACTTACCAAAGTTTAATTCTTGAGCAAAATTCACTAAAGATGGTTCACAAACAATTGCAGCACGTAGCTTTGTCATTTCTCCTTCAGGCATGTTTTTATTTTTTCGATATAAATACTGGGAAACACCTAGTTCCAGAACAGCATCGCCAAGGAATTCAAGACGTTCGTTATCTGAAAAAGCGACATTACGATGCTCATTCACATACGATGAATGTGTAAAAGCCTGTTTTATCAAGTTATGATTGTTAAATGTAAGATTAAGCTCTTTTTGTAATTGATCCACGTCCATTGTCTTCACCTCCATCATGTTTTTAGATACAGAAAGTCCCGCTTTCAGCGAGACTTTCTTTCATATTACGAACAAGCTTTTAAGCTTTAGTAATTTGTTTAAGCTTTGCTGTTTATGTAGTTTACAGCATCACCAACTGTATTTATATTTTCAGCATCTTCGTCAGCAATTTCCATGTCGAATTCATCTTCTAATTCCATTACTAGTTCTACTACATCTAGTGAATCAGCTTCTAAATCTTCTTTAAAAGAGGCTTCCATTGTAACTTTAGACTCTTCAACATCAAGACGGTCAACGATAATAGCTTTAACACGATCAAATACATCTGCCATTTTGCTTCACCTCCCTTCAAGTAGTATAAAATATTTGCCTAGGAAATTCTAGCAGAAACCGAAGAAAATAGCCACTTATACTTTTCTGGATAGTTAGGCATTTTATTCATAAAATATATAGAATGCGAACTAATTGCTTAGTTGGAGCATTCCTCGCCGTCCGGAATCGCTTCGGGAGGGTGCGCACCTTAGGGCACAGCTTCAGCCTCTTCGGAAGAAAACCACTTCCGATGGGTCTTCAGACACGTACTGTTCCCACTGGAGTCACTGCCACTATGCTCACTCGGACTGGTCTTAGCAATGTTTCTGTTTTGATTAACTTTGTTAGTAATAGCCAGGTGAGCCAGTACTAGCCTAGTATGTTTCCGTAATGGTATATGTCACAATCCATTTTGCACATTTTTCGCCAGTAATTTACGACAAGTATTACATCACCATTCCGCCATCGATGTGGATGGTTTGGCCGGTGATGTAGTTCGCGTCATCGGATGCCAGGAAGCGTACGACTTTTGCTACGTCTTCTGGTGAACCCAACTTTTCTAATGGAATCACGCCTAAGATTGCCGCCTTTTGTTCTTCATTTAATTCGTCTGTCATGTCAGTTGCGATAAATCCTGGAGCAACAGCGTTTACTAAGATATTTCTTGTTGCCAGCTCTTTAGCAGATGTTTTTGTAAGTCCAATTACTCCTGCTTTTGCAGCAACATAGTTTGCTTGTCCAGGGTTTCCGCTTACTCCAACAATGGAAGCAACATTAATAATTCTGCCTGCACGTTGTTTCATCATTTGCCTTGTAACAGCTTTTGTACAAATAAAGACGCCTTTCAAATTCGTATTTATAACTTGATCGAATTCTTCTTCTTTCATACGCATTAACAAATTATCTCTTGTAACCCCTGCGTTATTGACTAAAATATCTAAGCTGCCGAATTGTGAAACAACTTCCTTAACCATTGCTTTTACACTGGCTTCATCTGCAACATCTGCCTGAATTTTAAAAGCCTTTACGCCGAGCTGTTCTACTTCCTCTACTACTGCTTGTGCTTTCTGTTCGCTGCCAGCATAATTAATCGCTACATTTGCACCTTGGCGCGCAAGCTCTAATGCGATTGCTTTGCCAATTCCTCGAGATGCTCCTGTTACTAATGCACTTTTTCCTTTTAGCATTATGCATCCTCCCTATACCATGAAATAAATTCGTCCATTGATTTCAGATCCTGAACGGCAAACGTTTTGACCTTTTTATCAATTTTTCTTAGTAAGCCTGATAGTACTTTTCCATTACCTACTTCCACAAATGCATCAATGCCTTGTTCATTCATATGGTTAATTGATTCTTCAAATCGAACTGGTGAATACAATTGCTTCAAAAGCAAGTCCTTAATCTCTAAACGATCTGTTACAGCATCAGCTGATACATTCGCGAATACTGGAATATTTGCATCTTCAATCGATGTTTTATCTAAATACCCGGCAAATTCTTGGTTTGCGGATTTCATTAATCGAGAATGGAATGGTCCGCTCACATTTAACGACAAGACACGCTTTGCGCCTTTTTCTTTTAATAAATTTGAAGCAAGCTCTATTCCTTTTTGGGAGCCAGAAATAACAACTTGACCAGGACAGTTCAAATTTGCAATATCCACGATTTCATCCGTAATGTCAGTCAATACTTCAGTAATTTCAGCTTCGGATAACCCAAGAACAGCTGCCATTGTACCCTGCCCCTTTGGAAATGCTTCTTCCATTAGCTTCCCTCTTACAGCCACAAGCGGCAGTGCATCCTCTACAGTTAATGCTCCAGCAGCAACTAGTGCACTATATTCTCCAAGGCTATGACCTACTGTCATTATCGTTTCGACGTTTTCCTGCTCAAGCAATTGATGGATTGCAATACTGGTCAGAAGAAGTGCTGGTTGTGTGTTTTCTGTCTCTGTTAATACTTCGGCAGGACCTTCAAATATAATTTCCTTTATATCCTTACCTAATACATCATTTGCTTTTTGGTACAGCTCTTGCACTTGCGGAAATTTATCATAGAATTCCTTCCCCATGCCAACAGACTGTGAGCCTTGGCCCGGAAACATTAATGCTATACGTTTCATTAAATCACTCCTTATCTGATTCTATCGACTCTACTGTTGTCTTAATTGTATGTGTTACATCATTTTCTACCATATAGCTTGCTTGCTTGATTGCACTTAAAATTGCTCTGCTATTAGAAGAGCCGTGCGCCTTGATTACAGGAGCCGCAAGTCCAAACAACCCGGCACCGCCATATTCTGAGTAATCAAGCTTACTTTTCAGCCCGCGCAAATCATTTTTCGCCAGTGCTGCTGCGATTTTCGTTTTTGTTGAGGCCATAAAGGTTTCTTTTAATAACGTAAAAATTGTCTGGGCAGTTCCCTCAATCGTTTTTAGTGCAACATTGCCACTAAATCCGTCTGTAACAACTACATCAGCAGCATGATTTAAAATATCACGTGCTTCCACATTCCCAATAAAGTTTATTGGGGCCTTTTCCAGCAATTCAAACGTTTTTTTTGTTAAATCATTCCCTTTACCGCCCTCCGTACCAACATTTAGTAAACCAATTGTTGGACGTTGGATTTGCCTCACTTTTTCTGAATAGATTGATCCCATCACGGCATACTGAACTAGATGATCAGGCTTTGCATCAATATTTGCACCGACATCAAGCATAAGAAAACCTTCCCCATTTACGGTCGGTAATGTGGGGCTTAGTGCTGGGCGATCAATTCCCGGAATTCTTCCGATAACAAATAATCCTGCACTCATTAACGCTCCCGTATTACCAGCAGATATACATGCATCTGCATAGCCATCCTTAACGGCCTTTGCCATTAATACAAGTGAGGAATTTTTTTTGCGTCGCACTGCCCGGACAGGCTCATCATCACCAGTAATAATTTCATCTGTATGTACAATTTCAATATTTTTATCATTTGTTAAAAGTGGTTTTATTTGTTTTTCGTCACCATAAAGGGTGATATTTAAATTTTCAATTTCTGAAATAGCATCCATTGCACCTAACACTACTTCTTTGGGTGCATTGTCTCCACCCATGGCGTCAATTGCTAATCTCATTTATTTTTATCCCCTTTATTTTCATTTGATTGATACATATAAAATACACCAGAAAATACTTTTTCATTATCGACATAACTATGGACCCTTACAATGGTCCGGCTCTTTTCATCTTTCCCCTCAACTGCTGCCTTGGCTATCACACGCTCACCTTCGATCACTTGGCGTCTGAATTTAACCTCAGATTTAGCAGTGAGTGCAAGCTCATCATTAATCACTGCAACTGCCAATGAATTTGCCTGCGCGAATAAATTATGCCCTCTTGCAATTTTATTCCTGGAGAAAACGAGATCTGAAGTAATATCGAGAATAGAGATTGCACGCTTGTCCAACTCTAAATCAATAATCTCACCTATAACCTCGTCCAATGATAAAGCTTTAACCGTTTCATTCCATTGATTTGTCGCAACATGTTTAATTCGTTCTCTTAATTCAGGAATAGCTAATTCCATTCGATCAAGCCGAATCGTTTGTATACTTACCTGAAACTCTTTTGCTAAATGTTCATCCGTAATAAACGGCGTTTGTTCTATTTTTTCTTTTAACAGCCGCTGACGTTCCGCTTTTGTTTTTCTCATTGACCGCACCATCCACCATTCATCATATTTTCACTTTATGACTTGGTACTAATAGTAATATATAATAGCTACTTTATTTATGCAAGCATACTTTTAATCAATTTTATCTGCAAACGAAAATTCACGCTCCAAATAATGTTTGAGCGCAAAATACTCTTCATCTTCTTCCAATTGATTTGTTTCCACAATTTCCTGTGCATCATTTCTTGCAGTTTCCAGAGCACGGTAATCATGTATCATATCTGCTACTTTAAACTCAGGAACCCCACTTTGTTTTTTGCCAAAGAAATCACCTGGTCCCCTTAGTTGCAGGTCCTGCTCTGATAATTCGAACCCATTCGTTGTTTCAGTCATAATTCGCATCCGTTCTTTTCCAACCTCGCCCTTTGGTTCTGCAATCAAGATGCAATAGCTCTGTTTATCTCCTCTTCCTACTCGTCCTCTTAACTGATGCAGCTGTGATAACCCAAATCGTTCTGCATCATAAATAACCATTACTGTGGCATTCGGTACATTCACACCTACTTCTACTACTGTCGTTGAGACGAGGACTTGGACTGTATTTGCAGCAAACTCCTTCATCACATTATCTTTCTCCTGCGCGGATAGTCTGCCATGCATTAACCCAACATTTATTTCATCCGGATAATACGAATCAAGCTGATGGAACAAATCAACTGCGTTCTGAATATCAAGCTTATCTGACTCCTCAATTAGTGGACTAATAACATAGGCTTGCTCACCTGCAGCGACACGCTTGGCGATAAAATCCAGGATTCTTTCAAAGGTGTTTTCCTTTGCCCAAAGAGTTTCAACCTCTTTTCTTCCAGCAGGCATCTCATCAATAACTGAAACATCCATATCCCCGAATGCCGTAATTGCCAAAGTACGTGGAATGGGGGTTGCTGTCATAAATAACACATCTGGATTTAGTCCTTTATCCCTTAATGTTCGTCGTTGTTCAACCCCGAAGCGATGTTGTTCATCAACAATCACAAAGCCTAAATCATGAAAGAAGACATCATCTTGTATTAGTGCGTGGGTACCTATTACAATATCTACTTCACCATCTTGAACAGCTTGTAAAATCTCTTTTCGTTTTTTTCCTTTGACAGAACCTGTTAACAATACTAATTCAGCTCGTTCACCAAATAATTCTGTTAAAGACTGATAATGCTGTTCTGCCAGGATCTCTGTGGGCACCATTAGTGCACCTTGCTTTCCTGCAGTGATTGAAGCGTAGAGACCAATTGCTGCGACGGCTGTTTTTCCTGAGCCAACATCTCCTTGCAATAGTCGGTTCATTCGGTATGGAGATCTTAAGTCCGCCATTATTTGTTGTAACGACTTCTGCTGAGCTCCTGTCAGTTCAAAAGGAAAACTGGAAATAAATGCTTTTACTTTTTCTGTATCATAATGCTGAGCATTTCCTTCAGTTGCCTCCCGCTTCAGTTTACGCAATAGCTGCATTTTCAGCTGAAAAACAAGAAACTCTTCATATGTAAAACGACGACGTGCATGCTTTAATTCAACTCGGTTGGCTGGAAAATGCATCGCCTTAATGGCTTCCGCTCTTCTTGGGAGCTTATAGGACACCAAGATGTTTTCAGGCAATATTTCTGTAATTGCATCGCCGTAATCGTTTATTGCTGCTTCCATATATTTTTTTAACTTATAATTGGTTACATCACCTTTTACCGAATACATTGGCTGTACATTAGCCTGTTCATCAGCTCTTCCTTTTTTATAATTACTAACCGTAATTTGTAATCGATGTGCATCCCATTTACCTGTAAGTGTCATTGTATCACCAGCATGAATTTGTTTTTTCGCAAATGCTCGATTAAACATAACAGCTTTTATTGCTACACCTTCTACTTCGACCGTAAATGAAAGCCTAGATTTCCGTTTCCCATAAAAAGTAAGAGAAGGATCATGTACCACCCTTCCCTCAATCGTTGCTTTATCATCATGAATTAATTCACTCAGTGGTTTAATTTCATACACATCGTAGCGGTATGGGAAATACAGCAGCAAATCGGCAATTGTATAGATTTTTAATAATGCCAAATCTTCTGCTGCCTTCTCACCAATACCTTTAACGTGCGTTACAGGCTCGTTAAGCACAGTAAATCACTCTCTCTATAAAGTCATTCCAAATATTTTTTCTTTCAGCAATCTCCCTGTTGGTGTATCTGCTAATCCACCTTCACCTGTTTCACGCAAGCTGGACGGCATCTGTTTACCAATTCGGTACATTGCTCCAATTACTTCATCACATGGTATTCTGCTCGTAACACCAGCTAATGCCATATCAGCCGAAACAATTGCCAGTGATGAGCCTGCAGCATTGCGTTTGACACAAGGTACTTCAACAAGACCTGCTACCGGATCACAGACAAGGCCAAGCATGTTTTTCAAAGTTATTGCAAATGCTTCCGCGGATTGCTGAGGCGTTCCGCCAGCCATCTCAACTATAGCTGCTGAAGCCATCGCTCCTGCAGAACCAACCTCAGCCTGACAACCGCCTGCAGCACCAGATATGAATGCATTATTTGCTACAACAAACCCAAAGGCACCTGCTGTAAATAAATAACGGATCATTTGCTCATGTGTTGGATTCAACTGATTTTTTACAGCAAATAAAGTACCGGGAACACAGCCTGCACTGCCAGCAGTAGGTGTTGCACAAATGATTCCCATTGCAGCATTTACTTCATTTGTACCCATTGCTTTACTGACTGCATCTAATAACAAATGACCTGAAAGTGGTGTTTTTTCTCTCATATACGTTTGAATTCGGACTGCATCTCCACCGGTTAGTCCTGTCACGGACTCTGCCCCTTTTAGAGCATCATCAATTGCTCGCTCCATTACCTGCAGATTTTTCTCCATTTCTGCAAAAACTTCATCACGTGTTTTTTCTTTCACTTCCATTTCCTGGCGAATCATCACTTCAGAAATTAAAATATTTTCCTTCTCAGCTATTTCAACCAATTCTGCAACTGTTCGAAACATTGTTTACCCCCCTTTTAGAAATCAACTGTCAATTTTAGATATCTGTATGATATGGTCAGCACTTTCCAGCTCTCTTAATATAGTATCTTCAACGTTTTGATCAACTTCAATTACCATCAGTGCCTCTTTCCCGACATCTTTCCGGTTCACTTCCATATGACCAATATTAATCTCATATTTTGCTAGAATTTTCGTCACGGAAGCAATTGCACCGAATCGATCACTATGCATGATCAGAATTGCAGGGTGGTTGCCTGACAAACGGAGTACAAATCCATTCAGCTCCGTAATTTCAACTTTACCGCCACCAATTGAAATACCAACTAACTCCAATTGATCGGATTCATCTCCGATAACAAGGCGTGCAGTATTTGGATGATCCGCAGAAGCACTGTCTTCAATAAATTCAATATCAAGACCTTGCTTTTTTGCCGTATCTAAAGAGTTGCTTATTTTTGGATCATCCGTCTCCAGTCCCAGTAAGCCTCCTGCTAAAGCAAAATCTGTACCATGACCTTTATACGTTTTTGCAAATGATTCATACAAATAAATTTTTGCCCATGTTGGTTGCTTTCCAAAAAGATTACGGGCAGCTTTTCCAATCCGGGCAGCTCCTGCCGTGTGTGAACTGGAGGGGCCCACCATAACAGGACCAATAATATCGAACACTGAATTATATTTCATATGTTTCACCGCCTATTCTTTGCATAGTTATTGCTCTATTGTAAAGTATAACAAAAAAGTTTATAATTATCATTTGTGGATTATAGAACTATTGTCTATTCATAGAAGTTGAGCCATTTATTAACAATCGACTCAAATAGAATGACAATTCTATATATCGGGTGGGAGAGGGATAGCAAATCGTTAGAGGAAATCAAATGAAACAAAAAATTTCATTAAGAAACGAAATTATTGCAGGTATCATTGGCTACTTTACCACTGTTTATATCGTTGTAGTCAATGGCTCTATATTGAGTGAAGCAGGCATTTCGCTTGAAACAGGTATGATTGCTACTATCATGGCCAGCTTTGTCGGCACAATGATCATGGGATTCTTCGGTAGACTGCCACTAATTTTAATTCCCGGGATGGGTATTAACGCTCTTTTCGCCTATTCGATTATAAATAATAACGATTTTACGTTTCAAGAAGGTCTTGCTGTAGTGCTTATGGCAGCTCTCATTTTCCTTGTAACGGCATTTACAAAGATTGCAGTCATATTGAAAAATGCAATTCCAGAATCCTTGACGCATGCTATTACGGTCGGACTCGGTTTTTTCTTAATTTTAATCGGTTTGGAAAAAAGCGGCATCGTTGTTAGCGGGGACAGTACAATCATCGCTATCGGCGATTTTACATCAACACCTGTAGTTGTAGGATTGCTTACCTTATTTATTGCGATATTTCTTTTTGTAAAAAATGTACCTGCAAACTTTTTGATTACAATGATTATCGGCACCATACTTGCAGCTATTTTCGGTATAAAGCAACCGGAAGTCGATTCTGTTCATGTACACGTCAATGAATTGCTATTTATCCCTTCGTTTGGCGCAATGGGAGATTTTGCATTCTGGCTAGCAGTATTTCCACTAGCATTGATTCTTATTTTTGAAAACATGGGAATTTTAACAGGACAGCTTGGAATGCTGAAACGCCACGAAAGTTATAATAAAGCATATCGAATTACTGCATTTTCAACCGTTACATCCGCATTTTTAGGGACCTCGCCAACGGTTTCTGGCGCTGAAAATGCCGCAGTAATAGCATCTGGCGGTAAAACAGGACGGGCAGCAATAACAGCTGGTATTCTCTTTCTGGTTACCATTTTTATCATACCTTGGATATCGATGGTTCCATACACTGCCATCAGCCCAATACTAATTATTGTGGGATTTTTAATGGCGCAAAATATTAAGCACTTGCCATTAAATGACATAGCTGATTCAATACCAGCGCTTTTAATTGTTGTTATGATTCCATTCACCTATAGCATTGGTGATGGGATGGCATTCGGCTTTATTGCATATCCAATTGTTAAAATAGCTTTAGGTAAACTGAACGAATTGACAATACCGTTAATTATTATTTCCAGCCTATTTTTCCTTGAATTTATATTGAAAATAACAGGCATATAACAGTCAACCCCAGCTTAAGGAAACCGTATGAGAATCCTAAAGCTGGGGTGATCTTTATCTAGTTATCATCATCATTTTTTGACTCTTTAATATGCTGCTGAATCTTTTCCTGCACCTTTTCTTCCACTTCCTCAACTCGCTCATCTTTCAGATGTCTCTCTGGCTTTGGATGAAACCATTTAATTTCGTCATCAAGGAAAATCCCTTTGTATTCATTTCCTTGAATCATCAATTTAAATTGGTGCACAACGTTTGACTGATCAGCAAACAGAGGTGTTACTTCCATATCATCTGTTTCGTCTTTTATTCCATGCTCATCCAATAGCCGATGTACTTCCTTTTCAACAGCTTTTAAATAGATTTCTCCCAAATCTTGTTGTGGGTGTGGATGCAGCCATTGTATTTCCCCATCATGAAAGTTACCGACATAATTATTCCCATCAACTTTTAGCTTGAATTGATGTCTTTCATATGTCCGGTCTTCAAAAATTTGTTCTACTTCAAAATTATCGACCAGTGTCAACGCCTCCTTAAATTGATCCTTTAAATACGGTATTCCCATATTTCATAAAAAAAACACATAATCGAATCAATTACTAAAATTTTCACACCAACCATCATGGACTATTCCATTCAGTTTGTAAAGACTTGTATTTCTGAATAAATATTTCAATTTATTTACCAGAGGTAAAAAAGCTGCATCATCAACATTTATCATGTACATAAATTGGTTTACATCTTTAGCACCTATAGAATTAGCTTTAAGTTTTAATATTTCACTTTGTAATATGGTCCAGCACCCAAATCTACAGGCAAAGATAAAATCTCGCTGACAGTTACGAATTGATAACCATCTTTGATAAGCACAGTTAATAATTCAGGTAAAGCATCAGCTGTTGCCTGATGGATATCGTGCATCAAAACAATTGCACCGGGAGTGATACTGTTCAGAATTTCCTCCTTTATCATTTTAGCATTTCTCGTTTTCCAGTCCATGGAGTCAACTGACCATAAAATAAGAGAGGTTCCTAATGCTGTAGCTGTTTCCTCAACTCGCTTATCAAATATGCCATAGGGAGGTCTAGTCATCATTGGATACTGTCCGCTCGCTTCTTCTATGTTTCTAGCAGATTCAGAAATTTCTTCTTCAATATCATATGTATCTAACTTAACTAAATTTTGATGTAAATTTGTATGATTACCAATTTCATGACCTGCCATAGCAACCTCCTTGGCCATCGATGGGTTCGCTCTCGCTTGACTGGCAAGCATGAAAAATGTAGCTTTAACATTATACTCTGCTAGAGCCTTAAGTACTTGAGGAGTAACGTTTGAATTAGGACCATCATCAAATGTAAGTGCAATATATTTCTCATTCCGGTCCAAACTATTTACTACTTTTGAATCCTTTTGTGCGAGATACTGTTTATCATGTAATAACGTTTCTTTCAATTCATGGTCCGCCTCCTTTTTCACTATCAAAGCAGTTTGTGAACTACTCCCAACCGACACACCTGAAATGAAAAAAAGGGTTACCGCAATAAGTATAATCAATACCCACCCCGGCCAACGAATTCTTCTATTCATTTTTTATTTATCCTCTCTAGCAGGCTATCAGCAGAGCTAATAGCCTTACCTTACCTACATGCTATACTTATTATTGATGGTCAGAGTAATTAATGAATGTATTCATTACTAACGAGTACTTCACTTAACACTTCAGTTGGAATTATGAATTCAACAGTCCCCATATATCCTGGTGCAACCTCATATTCATTAAAAGAGATAACAAGCTTGCCATCATTATTAATATAAAATTGCTGTTTAGCTTGTATTGTTTCAAAGAAATCACCAAAGTCTTCCAAGCCAGCACCTTCCACCCAATACACTTTATCAGTACCTGAATTCATTTGTTCACGCATCTGATCTTTGATATTTTCGCTGATTTTCTGAATATAGCTGTCGTTTTTGAACAACATTGGTAGTGACAGCAAGATTTCATTCTTTTTATCAATCGTGTCGTATTGAAGCGTCGTTGAACCCGATGCAGCAATTCTATCGACATACCTTTCTAACACAAGGATTTGTTCATTTTCTGTCTTCACTTCGAAGCCGCTAGAAATCGAATAATGCCCTGATTCTCCCTCGTTAACCATTTCCATGATAGCTTCAAACTCTTTATAAAGGGTTTTGCCTTCCTCTAAGTAGTCCTCATTTAGACTATCTTCAAGTTTTTTGTTTTCCAAGTCTTTTACTGCAGGTACTTTTATATCTGCAGATAAAAGTTTATCACCCTCCTCAAATTGTGTAACCGTTATAACCTTTACAACCTCTCCAACTATAGGTACCTCAGATAAAGCTTGAGCCATTGCTGGACTGACATTGACACTCGTTGTAAATAGTAAAGCAGCTGCTGCTACACCAGCAGACCATTTAGCTGTAAGTCTTTTAGTTCTCCGTTTTTTCAGTGCATCTTGTACAACACTATCAAGTTCTTTTGGAATCACAATTTCATCATACTTTTTCTTTAAGGATTTAAAATTTCTTCCCATGTTTAACCTCCTCCTCAATAGTTGGATCTTCATCCAGTTCAACTTTCAATATTTTCAAAGCTCTGTACAGCCTTGTTTTAATCGTATTAACATTTTCATCCATAATTTTAGCGACTTCTTCTATTTTCATATCCTCAAAATATCTTAGTATGATTATTGTTCTGTACTTATCCGGAAGGTGATTAATCGCCTCTTGTAAATCTAAATGGTGATACTCATCTTCTCTGCCATTTGCTAAAACCTCCATCACAGTATCATCTACTACACTCACCCGTTTATACTTTCGCAAATGATCCAAGGAAGTGTTTACAACTATCTTATAAAACCAACTTCTTAAACCAACTTGATTCTCCAATGTGCTGATGCGAATTAGGGCTTTATGAATCGCATCCTGTACAATGTCAAGCGCATCCTCTTGATTTCCTACATAGCTATAGGCAATTCTATAAAAACGCTCCTTATTTTCTATAATAAACGCGGTTAATTCTTTTTCTAATTTTGATTTTTTAAACAAACCCATCTAAAAGAGCTCCTTTTCAGCGGTTAATAAGCTTATACATAATAGACGTACGAACAGCTTAAAAAGTTTGCACATTTATAATATATTTTTTAAAACAGTGATTTTAATCATACATTGTCGTTATAGGTATCCCTTTATTAATTAATCTATTCGCAGAGAGGTGACAAAAGTGAATACCTGTTTTAACGATAAACTAGTTGCTTAGGTTTAGTAGTCTTAAATTACAAAGAGAGTGCTTCTTGTAAAAGAAACACCCTCTTTATCCAATACGCCTCATCTATATTAAAATGTGATGCACTAAAAAAACCGACAACCTTTTTGGTTGTCGGGACGATGTTAATATTTTCTTAGAAAACTTGGCTGCATTTGATACCATTCATCACTTATCACACGGTGGCAAGCGGTAAAAATCCGTTCAATCACTTGCGTTGAGTTAGCTAATACTCTAATTGTAAAACCTGGCACATGAAGTTCTGATAAACCCGCTTTAATATCGGCTGTTTCTTTTTCAATCGTTTCATACAATGTATCAAGCAAGGCTGCCTTCGTTTTATCCCCAATTACAATAAACGAACCTAGATGGGTATAACCTTCCATAAAGCCTAACCCATCAATTTCTTGGGCTGCAGGGTTTAGATTAATATGATCAAAGGCAATCAATTCATTATCTAGATAGATTTCGTTGATAAGCCGTAATTGATTATAACTAAACTGTTTCCCTTCCGGGGACCAGCCCGGTGTCAAAATATCGGAATATAGTAGTGTTGCACCTTTTTCCATGTACACCGTGTTCTTTTGAAAATAACGCGCATTCTGATAAGCAATCAGCGGATCTGGAAGATATTCTAAATAACTATCTTTTTTTAAGTGGAATTCCGTTTCCTGGTACGCTTCTTTATTTGGCGTTTTATATACTTTAGTTGCAGATTGTGTTGTTAGCGTAACCTGTGCGCCTTCATCAAGGGTCACTTTCATACGATACGTATCTCCATCCAAATAGCCGCCACCGGGATTTAACAGGTAATAGCAAGGGTAGCTGTAATTATTTAGATATACAGGACGCTGCACTTTAAAAGCGCCTTGAAAATAGACATTTTTAGCTACTGTTCTTCCTTGCCTCTTTTCCAAATCAAGCTCTAGGATCCCAGTCCAATCAGTCATGTTGCTCCAATCCTTTTAGCAATGCATGCTTTTTAATCCAGTCGACAACCTCATCGAGTCCTTCATTATCCTTTAAATTCGTAAAAATAAACGGCTTATTGCCACGGAATACTTTCGTATCCGATTCCATGATTTCAAGGCTGGCGCCAACGTATGGGGCTAAATCTGTTTTATTAATAATAAACAAATCTGATTTAATCATCCCTTGTCCACCCTTGCGCGGGATTTTCTCCCCTTGTGCCACATCAATAATATAAATAGAAAAATCTACAAGCTCTGGACTAAATGTTGCAGCGAGGTTATCCCCACCACTTTCAACAAAAATAAGTTCTACATCAGGATGTTTCTCTTTCAATTCTTCAATTGCAGCGAAGTTCATTGATGCATCTTCGCGAATCGCTGTATGCGGGCATCCGCCTGTTTCCACTCCAACGATTCGATCATCCGGCAAAATACCATTTGCTACCAGAAATTTCGCATCCTCTTTCGTATAAATATCATTTGTAATTACCGCCATGCTGATTTCTCCATCTAACGCACGAGTTAGTTTTTCTACGAGCATCGTTTTTCCGGCACCTACAGGGCCGCCTACTCCAATTCGAATTGGTTCCATAAAAACACTTCCTTTACAAAATTTCTTAAAAACTACG
The DNA here is from genome assembly GCF_037963145.1 of Oceanobacillus sp. FSL K6-2867. Classification (NCBI taxonomy): domain Bacteria; kingdom Bacillati; phylum Bacillota; class Bacilli; order Caryophanales; family Bacillaceae; genus Oceanobacillus; species Oceanobacillus sp. FSL K6-2867. The sequence goes on along the minus strand of NZ_CP150144.1, from coordinate 3,957,781 downwards.
ACATAAAAATTCGAACATTTACACGTTCATGCTCCATCTGAGCTAATTCTAAACCTGGCGAAACAATGCCAAATTCAATGCTATCGAGCTTCATTATTTTTTCCGATGCTATAACAAGCTCTTTTTGAAAATCGTGGATTATTTGTTGTCCTGTCGTTTGTCCCAATGGGATTGCACGGACAGCATTTTGAACAAGCGCCGCAATCGTTGAATATAAGTAATATCGAATCGTCATTTCCTTCTCAACTTGCAAATAATGCCCTACCATTGTAAACACAAGTGCAGAGTGACCAAACGAGCGTTTTTCTTTTATACGACCGCGATATTCCGCCGTAATTGGAATTTTATATAATTCCTCTACAATAGTCAGCATCCTTTCGCCCATTCGCTGTGTACCTTCTCGTGATTCACGCGCAAGGTTTTGGACAGTCAATAGCCTGTCCAATTCCCACACCTTATCAAGATCTCCCTCAACCAGCGCCTCATATGCTAACCTCGATGCTAAGCCATCTGAAAAAACCAGCTGTTCATGTAAGTACACCTTTAACCACTTTGAGAAAGATTTCTTATCATGAACAAGATTTTCTTGGATATATGTTTCCAATCCAAATGAATGACTGAAAGAACCCGTTGGGAAATTCGAGTCGCATAGTTGAAATAATGCCAGTGCACGATCAATCATGGCTATGCCCTATATGTCGGAAGGCTTGTTTCACTTTACGATCTTCTCGTTTGAAAGGGATGGCAAGCTCTTGCAGTAATTCTTCAACTAAGTAATCATATTGGACGAGCATGTCATTTCCCTCGAACTGGGCAGGAAGATGACGATTTCCAAGCTGATGGGCGATTGTTCCCATTTCATGTATACTTCTTGGGCTGATAACTAACAAATCATCCGATAGCACATCTACTACAATCATGTTTTTATCATCCATATAAAGCACATCACCAGCTACTAAATCCCGTGGATCCTTTAGACGAATGCCAACTTCGTTTCCATGATCTGTTTCAACGCGCTGAATCCGCTTGACTAAGTGAGCACTTTCAAGGTAAACCGTTTCTTTATGTCGCTTATTTATTTCTTCTTGATCCATTTCATTTATATTGCCGACTATTTTCTCGATTATCAATCATTTCACCTCAAAATAAGAAATATCGCTGCCCCATTGGTACCGTGTCAACAGGATCACATGTAATTAATTCACCATCTATTCGCACTTCATATGTTTGTGGGTCAACATCGATATCTGGAGTTTCTGTATTTAATTTCATATCTTTCTTTGTAAGATTACGGATCCCACGAACTGGTCTTACCATTTTTTCAAGACCAAGCTTTTCTTGAATGTTATCGTCATACGCAGCTTGCGATACAAAGGTAAAAGAGCTTTTGGCTAATGCTTTTCCGGTTGAAGCATACATTGGACGATAAATCATTGGCTGTGGTGTTGGAATCGTTGCATTGGCATCACCCATCAGACTTTGAACAGCAAGACCGTTTTTTAGTATCATCTCCGGCTTCACTCCAAAGAAGCGTGGCTCCCATAATACAAGGTCAGCAGATTTCCCTACTTCAATCGAACCGACATATTCGGAAATTCCGTGTGTAATTGCAGGGTTAATCGTATATTTGGCGATATATCGTTTAGCACGATTATTATCAGCATACTTGCTGTCGCCTTTCATAATTCCCATTTGCTTCTTCATTTTATCAGCAGTTTGCCATGTTCTCAGGACCACTTCACCAATACGTCCCATTGCTTGCGCATCGGAACTCATCATACTAAATACACCCATATCCTGTAAGATGTCTTCAGCTGCAATCGTTTCTCTTCGTATACGGGAATCCGCAAAAGCAATATCCTCTGGTACGGATGGATTTAGATGGTGACAAACCATCAGCATATCAAGATGCTCGTCAATTGTATTAACTGTGTAAGGCATCGTTGGGTTCGTTGAGGATGGCAGAACATTTAACATGCCCGCTGACTTAATCAAATCTGGTGCATGTCCACCGCCAGCTCCTTCTGTATGATACATATGAATGACACGGTCTTTTACTGCTTTCATCGTATTTTCGAAAAAGCCCGCTTCATTTAATGTGTCTGCATGCAGGGCCACTTGCACGTCAAATTCATCCGCAACACGTAATGAATGGTCTAATGCAGACGGTGTTGCGCCCCAATCCTCATGCACCTTCAAGCCGATTGCGCCCGCGCGAATCTGCTCTTCAAGCGGACCTGCTGTTGCTGCGTGCCCTTTCCCTGTCAAACCGATATTAATCGGAAGTCCCTCGATAGCTTGAAGCATTCGATGCATATTCCATATTCCCGGTGTTACTGTAGTCGCTCGCGACCCAGCACCTGGTCCTGTTCCTCCACCTATTAAAGTTGTTAATCCTGCAGTAAGAGCAACATCTACCTGTGCAGGGTTAATAAAGTGAACATGTGTGTCAATGCCACCAGCTGTCAGAATTTTACCTTCACCAGCAATTACCTCTGTTGCAGCACCGATTACAATATCTACATTGTCCATGACAAGCGGATTTCCACTTTTCCCAATAGCAAAAATCAATCCATCTCGCAATGCAACATCTGCTTTATAAATCCCTGTATAATCAAGCACAATCACGTTTGTAATAACAGTATCCGGAACATCCTGATCACGTGTAGCAAGTGGATGCTGTCCCATACCGTCACGAATAACCTTGCCACCACCAAATACGACTTCTTCTCCGTAGGTCGTATAATCTTTCTCAATCTGGATAAACAAATCTGTGTCAGCTAATCGGACCGAATCTCCTGTTGTCGGACCATACATTTGTGAGTATTGCTCTCGTGACATCTTAAAACTCATTTCGAATCCCTACCTTCTAAAGGCCCATCGACTTTATTATTAAAACCATAAACTTCCCTTGTACCTGCAAAATCGATTAGTTCGATCTCTTTTTCATCACCAGGTTCGAAACGCACGGCGGCACCTGCTGGAACGTTTAATCGTTTTCCATAAGTATCCTCACGATTAAATATCAATGCTTCATTCACTTCATAAAAATGATAATGTGAACCAACTTGTACTGGACGGTCACCCGTATTGATTACAGTAACCTTGGAACTTATTTTATCTTCGTTGCAGATGATTTCCTCATCTTTTAATATCAATTCACCAGGTATCATTTTGTCACTCCTTTTAACGAATCGGGTTATGAACCGTTACTAATTTTGTTCCATCTGGAAATGTCGCTTCAACTTGAATATCATCAATCATTTCCGGCACACCAGCCATCACATCTTCACGCGTTAAAATAGTTGCTCCAAATTCCATTAACTCAGCAACGGTCTTGCCATCGCGTGCACCTTCTAATAGCTCATATGTAATCAGCGCCATCGCTTCTGGATGATTCAGTTTTAGTCCACGATCTCTTCTGCGCCTCGCTAGGTCAGCTGCTACTACAATTAAGAGCTTATCCATTTCACGCGGTAATAATTGCATTTATAAATTTCCTCCTTTGACTCTTATGTGTAATAACTAGTTTCCCCATTTATCACTAGTTCAAAACCATACTTGAATTTAAAAAGCAGAAAAAGAAATAGTTTTAATTATTATTGGGAATTTTCACATGGAATAATACCTAATTAACTAGATTATTTATTCAGAAATAGGCCTACACTCCATATAACACTTGGAAGTAATGTTAATCCAGCTATGAAGCATCATTCACCTGTGTTCTTTACGCATTACACATGTATCATTTTCGTATGTAAATTAATCCTTGTTACCGATCAAACTTAAATATTTGTGAAAACAATCACAAATAAGCGATTCCATATTAGAACCACATTGCATGTTGTATTTAATTTTTAAAGGTTTATAAAAAGTTTGTCATACATGCTGTTCATTTTCAGTTAGGAACTGATGAAGATGGTGGATCTTCTGAACAACGAAAAGAGAGGGTAGTCTACTTCGTCTGTTAGTAGATTAACTAAAGACAAAATAGTTTGAGAGTGTAACTAAATTCTTTAATCGATTCATGATTAATTTAATACTATACCTATATTACAGATTTTTGGCAGAAAATCAAGCATTACGTTTACCAATGCAGGACAATTTGATTATGCAACTGTTTTCCATCCAATTATAAGAAAAAAAGACCATGCATCATTCACACGATCTTTTTCAAAGCATCATTCTACAGAGAAAATATAAGAATAGATAGGCTGGTTGCCATTATGAACCTCAACCTCGATATCTTCATATGTTGCTTCAATGTAGTCCACAAGCTCTGTTACCTCTTCTTCTTCTACATCTTCACCTTGTAAAATAGTCAATATTTCATCTTCGTCTGTAATTAATTCTTTTAATAACAATTTAACTGCTTCGACCTTCTCTTTATGGGTTGTAACAATTTTACCTTCATTAATACCCATAAAGCTATCTTTTTCAATTGTAATACCGTCAATTTGCGTATCTCTGACCGCATAGGTTATTTGTCCAGTTTTTACATGTTTGCGTGCCTCGTCCATCGCAGTTTGATTATCATCAATACTTGCTTCCGAATTAAATGCCAGCATCGCACTAATCCCTTGTGGAATTGTTTTCGTAGCCACAACAGCCACATTTCCTTCTGCAAGCTCGGCTGCTTGGTCAGCTGCCATCAGAATGTTTTTATTGTTTGGTAAAATAATTACATTCTCAGCATTCGTTTTTTGAATAGCATCCGTAATATCCTGTGTACTCGGGTTCATCGTTTGTCCACCTTCAATGACTACAGACACTCCCAGGCTTTCGAATAAAGCTTTAAGTCCGCTTCCCATTGCAACTGTCACGACACCGTATTTAGTTTTTTGTTTTGGAACTTCTTCAGATTTATCTCCAACAATTGCAGCATGCTGCTCTCGCATATTCTCGATTTTCATATTGATCAAGCTTCCGAAACGCTGTCCCATTGTCAGACATGTTCCAGGCTGCTCCGAATGAATATGAACTTTTATGATCTCATCATCAGATACAACTAATAATGAATCTCCAAGCTCGCTTAATTCATTGCGAAATTTCTCTTCATTAAATGGATGCTCAGCTAATTTATCATTTTCAAGCTTCACCATAAATTCCGTACAGTATCCAAAATTGATTTCCGATGTATCCATAAAGTCCTGGCTAATCTTATGATGCTCAGCGTTCACCATTTCTTCCATCTTTACTTCCGTGGAATCAGCGGGTAAAGCTTCCCCTTTTAAAGCAGCTAAAAAGCCTTCATAAATCGTTACGAGTCCTTGTCCGCCTGAATCAACTACCCCTACCTCTTTTAAAACGGGCAATAAATCTGGTGTGCGTTTTAAAGATGCTTTCGCCTCAGCGAGCACTCTTTCCATAAAAACGGTAATATCATTTTCTGTTTCAGACACTCGCAATGCTTCTTTGGCTGCATCCTTTGCCACAGTCAGTATGGTTCCTTCGACAGGTTTCATAACTGCTTTATAAGCGCTAGCAACACCGCCATCAAAAGCTTCAGCTAAATCAGCTACCGTTAACGACTGCTTCTTTCCCATGCCTTTTGCAAAACCACGGAAAATTTGGGATAAAATCACACCAGAATTTCCCCTTGCGCCCATCAGTAGTCCTTTTGCAAAAGCATTTGCTACTTCAGATGTATTATTGCTTGCAAGATGTTTCACTTCATTAGCTCCTGAAGTAATCGATAAATTCATATTTGTTCCCGTATCTCCATCTGGTACGGGGAATACATTTAACGCATCTATTTTCTTGGCATTATTTGCTAAATGATGTGCTCCAGTGAGTATCATCTGTGCTAACGTAACGCCATCTAACTTTTCTACCGTCACTGAATTTCCTCCTCCAAAGCCGAAACAAAACTAGTCTTTTGCTACACGGACACCTTGAATATAAATATTTACTGAGTCAATCGATAAACCTAATGATTGATGCAAAGTATATTTGACTTGTGATTGTACATTATTTGCTACTTCAGAAATCTTCGTTCCATAGCTTACGATAATATACATGTCAATATGCAGCTTATTCTCTTCTTGACGAACTACAATACCTCTTGAGTAATTCTCTTTTCTAAGAATTTCTGCAATGCCATCTTTAATTTGGCTTTTCGATGCCATTCCTACAATTCCATAACATTCAACTGCAGTTCCACCTGCAATTGTAGCGATAACTTCATTTGTAATTGTTACTTGACCATCAGTTGTATGAAGTTCAATGGACATAATAATCCTCCTTAACGTACATATCAAAAAGCATCGAATGAAATGTAATTCATAATTTGATGCCTTGTGTTTCCTTATTAACCTTTAAACAGAATATAATCAAATTATACTATATACGGCTCATATTTAAAAGCAACTACAGTATGACACGATAAATATAAAAATACCTCATACTACAATGAAGTATTTCTTTTAATCTGTCAAGTATTTTCGCTTTATCCCATGGAGCTTGTGCATTATGCAGCTCTCTTCTCGACTTGACATAAAAAAAGATTCGTTGCATTATTAACTTACTTGTGATAAATTGTATAAGTAATAAATGACACATGATAGAGTAAGGAGTGAATAATATGGCTAGAAAATGTGTTGTAACTGGACGTCAAACTCGCAGTGGTAACCTTCGTTCTCACGCTATGAATTCCAACAAACGTAATTGGAAAGCTAATGTACAAAAAGTACGTATTATGGTAGATGGTAAACCTAAAAAAGTTTATGTTTCTGCACGTGCCCTTAAGTCTGGTAAAGTAGAACGCGTATAATATACCAAACACCAGATTAACATTAGAAAACTAAAAGCACCGGATGCAATGCATCTGGTGCTTTTTAATGTTTAGTAAACTATAAGTGCGCATATCATAGATGTAAAAAAACATGTTTGCTAAGGCAATTATTTTTCCTTCTTAAACATCCCAATTACAACTTTTACAAATCCACCGACAAATCTTGGAAGTTTAATCGTATAGAATTTCATAAGTAGGGACCCCTCCTGTTTTACAATTCAAACGTACGTTCAAATCGTATCACAACTCTTTACTAGTAATACTATGCCCTTATCAAATGAAAAAGTACCTTTTTTTGAAAGAAGCTTGTTTGAGACGCAAAGTGTCGATCCCCATGTAATAGTTGTATTCGTTAGTGGATAATAAAACCCAGATAAACTAATCCCCTCCACCTGATTTGTAAAAGGAATGAGAGAGATATACGGGTATGCTTCTTGATATTCTATTGTATGTATACCAGGAGATAGCATTTCCATTTGATTGGATTGATCCACTATAACAGCCTGAATATCTTTATTCCGAATAACATATAGAAGCTGTATATTTATTAATTCATGATCAAGTCTGCCGCCAGTAACACCAAATAAATATATTTTACTGGGGTTCATCGCATATGCTTGGTTCAATGCAATCTCCATATCTGTTTCATCTTTTTCGGTTGGGTGTTTTTCCATATTTGCAGCATTTCTGGAAATTACTTCCTTTTCATATTCATCGATAGAATCAAAATCCCCAACAGCATATTCTATGGGGATTCCATGCTCTGCTATCAAATATGCTCCACGATCTGCACCTATCCAGCTATCAATCTCATCCTTAAATAAATCAAGATTAGGAACCAAACCAGCAGGTCCGTTTCCCACTATTGCTACTGCTTTCATTATGATTATCCTTTCGTTTCATTACGTATCGCTTCTATTGCTTTACGCCTATCTGCTTGTCCAAAAATCGCGCTGCCGGCCACTAAAACATCAGCCCCAGCATCTGTACAGATTTTCGCAGTTTCAGGATTGACACCACCATCTACCTCAATCTCAAAATCCAAATTTAATTCCTTACGCCATACAGATAGCTTTTCAATTTTCTCTACGGCTTCATGGATAAACGATTGCCCACCAAAACCGGGATTAACCGTCATAATCAAAACAAGATCTACTTCTTGTAAAACTGGCTTAAGCATTTCTACTGGTGTTGCTGGATTAATAACTATCCCAGGCTTTGCGCCATTTGCTTTAATTAGTTGAATTGTACGATGGAGATGTGTACAAGCCTCCTGATGTACCGTTATGATGGATGCTCCAGCTTCTGCAAACGCCGGTATGTATGAGTCTGGATTTTCAATCATTAAATGGACATCCAGTGGCAGGCTTGTAACTGGCTTGATTGCATTGACAACTAATGGACCTATTGTAATATTAGGAACAAAATGTCCATCCATTACATCCACATGGATATAATCTGCTCCACCCTTTTCTACATCGATAATTTCCTCTCCCAGTTTGGCAAAGTCTGCCGATAAAATAGAAGGTGCAATTTTTGTCATATTCAGTACCTCGGCTTTCGGGATTGTATTTCTTCTAGAAAACTTAAATAATGATCATAACGGAAACGAGCAATTTCATTCCTTTCCACAGCATCCTTTACAGCACATTTAGGCTCTTTATGGTGCATGCAGCCTCGGAATTTACAATATTCCTGAACTTCTTTCATCTCAGGAAAACAATTTGATAATGCCTCTGCTTCAATTTCATTAAAGTCGAGCACACTGAATCCAGGTGTATCTGCTACAAGTCCGCCATTTACCTGCATCAGTTCAACATGTCGTGTCGTATGCTTTCCTCTTCCTAGACTTTTAGATATTTCTGCAGTCTTTAACAATAAGGATGGCTTTAATACGTTTAAAAGCGTTGATTTTCCAACACCAGACTGTCCAGCGAAAACAGATATTTTATCCGTAAAGTAATGCTTTAATTCTGGCAGTAAATCCTGCTGCTTGGATGAAATTAATTCAACAGCATAACCGATATTCTTATAGATATCTTGATAAGCTTCAATTTTTTGCCGTTCATCTTCAGAAACTAAATCAATTTTTGTTATAAAAATAACTGGTTCAATTTCCTTAGATTCTATTAACACAAGAAATCGATCCAATAACAACGTACTGAAATCCGGAGAAGCAGCAGAACTGATGATTATCGCTTGATCGATATTTGCAATTGGTGGCCGAACGAGTTCATTCGTCCTTTCTTTTATTTCCATTATATAGCCTTCACCAGGATTGCTTTCCTCGAACTCAACAAAATCCCCTACAAGCGGGGTGATTTTTCGATTTCGAAAAACACCCCGACCTTTACAAGAGTAGATCCTATCATTTGATTTAACATAATAGAATCCACTTAAAGCTTTAATAATTCTTCCTTCTGCCATCGATTCACTCCTCTTCACCATCATAAGAAACCGTTCTGTTTCGTATGACTTCATCATCTCTAGTAATCGTATATTCCGCTTCACTATCAGGGGCAATCGTTAATGTAAATTCAAACTCTCGATCTTCTGTAATTACCTCTTCTCTGTATACATCTGTTATTTCATTGTTTGCATCACCAATATAAATGCGAACAATTTGTTCTACAGGTTCTGAATCTTCCTCTTGGTTTCCATTTCCTTCGTTCCCTTGATTTTCGTTTCCTTGATTTCCGTTTCCTTGATTTCCATTTCCTTGATTTCCATTTCCTTGATTTCCTTGATTTTCCTGGTCTTCATCGCCCTCCTCCGTTTCCGGATTATATGGGACAGTTAAACTTATTGTGTGTGACCGTGGCGGTCTTGCTTCTGGTCCACTGGATATAAACACATTAACCGTAGAGCCTTCTTCCACATTAGCTCCAGATGCTGGGTCTTGTCTGATAACTTCTCCTTCTGGGACCGTTTCAGAATTCTCTTCTACAACATTCATACCAAGGTTTTCACCTTCTAAATATGACCTCGCCTCTTCCTCTGTCATACCTACAAGATTATTTAAACTAATTGCTTCTGGTCCAATGCTGACCTCAAAAATAACTCTCTCTTCACTTGGGACAACTTCATTTCCAGGTTCTGGCTGTATTTGGGTAATAATTTCCCCCTCTGGACTATCAGAATGCTTATCAATGGTAATTATATTCGTAAAGCCTTCATCCTCCAACATTCGATTAACTTGACTGAAATCACGGCCGACATAATCTTCAAAAGTCACCCGCTCTTTCCCTTGGCTAACAAAAAGTGTAACAGTACTGCCTTCCTTTGCTGATCTCCCAGCTTTTGGATCTGTTTGTACAACTAACCCCTCTTCAATTTCATCGGAGTATGTCTCCTCTTCTTCTACAATAAATTTATCCCCTTCAAGAATTTCCCGTGCCTCTTCAACTTCCATCTCCGAAACATCCTGCACAATAATGTCTTTTGGCTTCATTAGATCGGGTACAATAAACATTGCTGCTGCACCTGCTGCAAGAAGAATTAACACAATGAGTATGAAAATCCATTTTTTCTTGCCACGTTTTTTCTTAGCTGGCTTCTTTTTCCCAGTTTTTTTATCCTTTGTTTTCTTCGTTTTCTTAGCTTTCTTAGCTTTTTTGCCTGTATTCTTTTCTGCTGGAGGATCTTCCGGATAATTTTTGGTCCCGTCATCAAATTGATGAACTAAAGTAGCCTGATCCATATCCTCCTCTATTTGCTGATCCGTAATAATCGGGATTGCTTTTGTTTCTTCGCCCACCTCAGCAGGTGGAGCATATGGGGGTTCATTTAGTTTATCTGGATGTAATGCATTTTCAATTGCTTCTTCTAGCTCATAAATATTTTCATATCGATGAAACGGATCCTTAGCTGTAGCTTTTAATACAATGTTTTCTACACTTTGTGGAATATCTTGATTAAATCTTCTTACAGATGGCGTACTCGTCTGTAAATGTTTTAATGCAATCGATACAGGAGACTGTCCAGAAAATGGAAGTTTACCTGTTAATAGCTCATAGAGTACAATTCCAATTGAATAAATATCTGATTTTTTCGTTGCCATACCGCCTCTGGCCTGTTCCGGAGATAAGTAATGAACCGATCCAAGTATTGAGTTTGTTTGGGTTAAAGATGTTGCACTTAACGCAATTGCAATTCCAAAATCGGTTACTTTCACTTGACCAAAGCTGTTCATTAAAATATTTTGTGGTTTAATATCCCGGTGTACAATATCGTTTGCATGTGCATGAGCGATTGCTGAAATCAATTGCTTCATAATATCCAATGCTTCCTGTACATCTATTGGTCCATAATTTTGTATGTATTCCTTCAGTGTCATTCCATCCACATATTCCATAACCATATAGAGGACCTGATCCTCTTCACCCACATCGTAAATATTTACGATATTCGGATGAGAAAGACTTGTAGCAGACTGTGCCTCCCGATCAAAGCGCGCAATAAATTCATCATCATGGATATATTCCATACGTAATGCTTTTACTGCAACATCTCGGTTCAAGATCGTATCCCTTGCAAGGAATACATTAGCCATTCCGCCTCCGCCAATTTTCTCAATTATTTTATAGCGCTCATTTAAAAGGTGACCGCTTCTCATTCATCTTCACCTGCTTTCAACGAAGAATCATGCTGTAAGAGAATAAGTGTAATATTATCTTCTCCGCCTCGTTCATTGGCAAGGCTAATCATTTCCAGGCCTGTTTCTTTCAAGTCCTCCGTATTTGTTAAATAAGCAGCCATTTCCTGTTCATTCAGCTTGTCGGATAAGCCATCAGAACAGAGGAGCAATTTATTACCTGACTCCCATACCACGGTTACTATATCTTCTGATACAGTTTCTTCTGTACCCATAGCTTTCAAAATAATATTTTTCCGCGGATGCCATTCTGCATCTTGTTCGGAAATTTGTCCTGAACGTAACAGCTCGTTCACTAATGAATGGTCTTCTGTCACTTGATTGAATCCATTCTCATTAAAAAGGTAGCCACGGCTGTCACCGACATGTGCAATTGTTAAAAATTCGTTTGTACAAATAGCAGCTACAATTGTCGTGCCCATGCCCTCACATTCCTTATTTTCTAATGAATGTTCATATATGGACTGGTTTACTTCAGAGATAGTAGCAGATAACCAAGCTTCTGCTTCATCTGGAGCATTAATGCGGGCTGTAGATTGCCATTTTTGTTTCATTAATTTTGTAGCAAGCTGACTCGCTACATCTCCTGCTTGATGACCGCCCATCCCGTCAGCGATAATAGCGATTAACTGGTTTTCTGTATTATAAAATAAACCACCTGAATCTTCATTATGGGCCCGAATTTTACCGCGATCCGTTAGAAAATAACCTTCCATCTTATTCCCCCCTTGCTTTTAAATAATATATTCATCAACCATTGTAATCAGATTTACATTATCCTCTAAAGTATTGCACAATTTTCCCAATAAAAGAACCAGTATATTAATTTTTTTTCATGCGTGTTAAGAAGAAACCATCTGTTCCATCATGAGGAAATAACTGCAATCCACTTTTCGTTATCCCTGCTGAATGTTTTAATCCGGCTGGTAATGTTTCAAAAAAAGCTTTGTCGATTTGAAAGTCCGGTTGGTTAACAAGGAAGTTTTGTACTACTTTTTCGTTTTCCAGTACATCAACCGTACACGTGCTATAAATTAACAACCCATCCTTTTTAAGCAATGGTGCTACGTGTTCAAGTATTTCGGATTGAATTTCCGCCAACCGTTTGATGTCTTCTTCTTGCTTATGGTATTTAATTTCTGGTTTCCCGCGAATAACTCCCAATCCTGAGCATGGAGCATCAATCAGAATCCGATCAAAGCTAGCTGTCTCGTAATGTTCATCAAGTTTCCTGGCATCACCAGGCTTAGCATCGATTATGGTTAAATTAAGTTGCTGTGCTTTATCATCAATTAGTTTTACTTTCTTTTTATGCAGGTCATATGCATGGATTACACCTTTATTCTGCATTTTTTCGGCAATATGTGTTACTTTCCCGCCAGGTGCACTACAAGCATCCAGCACTTTCATACCCGGCTCTGCTTCTAACATTTCAGCAACAAGCATCGAACTTTGATCCTGAATGGTTACATAGCCCTGACGAAATAATTCGGTATGAAGAATGTTTCCTTTTTCCAAAATAATGCCTTGTTTTGAGAATGCAGATGCTTTTGTCTGGAAGCCAAGTTCATCTAATATATGCATTGCTTTCTCACGTGTAATTTTGAGTGGCTGAATCCTTATAGAAATTGGCTTTCTTGTCAAATTAGCTTCACACATTGCTTTAACCGTTTCATAGTCATACATCGACAACCACCGTCTTACAAGCCATTCTGGATGGCTTGTTTCAATCGATAGCCTTGATGCATCATCAGTAATTACTTTTGTATCTGATACGCCATTACGCTGGATATTTCGCAGCACGCCATTAACAAAAGAAGCGATTCCTTTATGCCCACGCTGTTTGGCAATTTCCACTGCCTCATGAATTATTGCATGATCTGGGACTTTATCCAAGTAGATCATTTGATACACAGACATTCGTAAAAGCATACGAACCCAAGCATCCATTTTTTTATTCTTCTTCACAAAATTGTCCAAATAATAGTCTAACGTCAATTTTCGTTGAATTGTACCGTAAACAATTTCCGTTAAAAGACCTTCATCCTTTGGAGAAATTCGTTTAGACTTCATTTCATTGTCGATTAATAAATGACTGAATCCACTGTCCTTCTCAATGCGGAGCAGTAAATCCAGAATCGTATTTCGTAGCTGATATGCTGTCATTCTATTCACCTAATATCGTTCCAATTTTAATGCGATCATCCGAGCCTTGCAGATAATCCTTTACTAACATCCGTTTTTTGCCTGCAGGCTGGATTTCTGTCACTTTTAACCCTTTTTGGTTTCCGCACACCACGACAAATCCGTCTGCATCTATTTTTTCAGCAATCTCACCTGGGGTTTTCCCTTCGTATACTGTATCAACTGGTTTTCCCCACCAGATTTTCATCACATTTCTCTCATATGTCGTAAATGCAACCGGCCATGGATGCATGCCACGGATCTGGTTGTAAATAGTTGTATTTTCTTTATTCCAATCAATTTCTTCTTGCTCTCGTTTAATGTTCGAAGCAAATGTTGCTTTTTCATCGTCTTGCTTTTGTGGCTGCAATTCATTTAAAAAGAGCTTTGGCAATGTATCCATCAATAATGATGCACCTGTTTGCGATAATTTTTCATGCATGGAACCAACATGATCATCATGCTCAATCGGTACAGCCCGTTGCGTGAGAATATCTCCAGCATCCAGCTTTTCGACCATGTACATAATCGTAATTCCTGTTTTCTTCTTACCTTCCATTATTGCATAATGAATTGGAGCTCCACCACGCAATTCCGGCAATAACGATGCATGTACATTAATACAGCCGTATGGCGGTTTTTCAAGCAATGCGTTTGGAAGCAGCTGCCCATATGCAGCAGTTACAATCAAATCTGGTTCATAAGATAAAATTTCCTCGTATTCATTTTTAAGTTTTTCCGGCTGAAACACTGGAATATTTGCCTTCTCTGCTTCTACCTTAACTGGCGGAGGGGTAATGACACGCTTTCGTCCTTTTGGACGGTCTGGCTGTGTAACAACAAGTACCACCTCATAATCAGATTCAATTAATGTTTGTAAAACCGGAACAGAAAAATCCGGTGTGCCCATAAAAACAATTCGTTTCATTTTATTGCCTTCTTTCTATAAAGGTTGTTCAAAAAGTCCGTTGAAAAGAATACATCGAGAGCAGCAGACCTTAGATTGCTAACTACTCACGGTCAAAGTTAATGTGTTAAACGACCAAATCACCACATCCTGTAGAAGCCCGCCACTCAAAACTTCGGTGCCCAGGACGTCGCCCGAAAAAAGACGTTTGGAAATAAGCCGATCTTGGATCTTTTCATCTTCCTCTTGAACGTATTATTACAAATTACAGTAGCTTGTCTTACATCATATGGTATGGTTGCATATCAACGGAAATTAGCAAATCATTTTTTCGTATGTCGTCTGCAAAAATAGTTTTTATTTTATTTAAATAGGTTCTTAAGTTTGGTTCATTTCTATATTTTATCATGCATTGATAGCGATATCTATCTTTGATCCGTGGAATAGGCGACGGTGTCGGCCCTAATAATACCGTTCTATCCCCGACATGCTGTGAAAGCATTTGAACAATTTGTTGTGTTGTCTGAACTGCTTTCACTTGATTCTCATGAGAAACCGTTACGAGCGATAAAAAATAATAGGGTGGATATTGAAATGCTTTACGCATAGCCATTTCCCGTTTATAAAAGGATTGAAAGTCATATTGACTAGCCAGCTCGATGCTATAATGCTCTGGTGTATATGTTTGAACGATTACTGTTCCTGGCAGTTCATGCCTGCCGGCGCGACCACTTACTTGGGTTAACAGCTGAAACGTTTTTTCCGATGAACGGAAGTCAGGAAGATGCAGCATCGAATCCGCTGTCAGAACTCCTACTAATGTAACATTTTCAAAGTCTAGCCCCTTCGCAATCATCTGTGTTCCTAATAAAATATCAGCCTTTCTTTCTCCGAATTGCTTTAACAGCTTTTCATGCGCGCCTTTTCTCCTGGTAGTATCAACATCCATACGAATAACCCGGGCTTCAGGTAAAAGCTTTGTTAACGATTCCTCTACCCGCTGTGTTCCCGTACCGAAATAGCGAATCAAATCACTTTCACATTCCGGGCAGACTACAGGTACACGTTCTTCATAAGAGCAGTAATGGCATTTCATTTGATTACTGTTTTTATGATAAGTTAATGCTATATCACAATGTGGACATTCTTTTACATGTCCACAGTCTCGACACATTATAAAGGTTGAATACCCTCTGCGGTTAAGCAATAATACAATTTGTTCCCCATTTTCAAGACATTGCTCCATCTTTTCCATTAAATCCCTGGAAAACATAGTTCGATTTCCCGCATGTAATTCCTGCCGCATATCCACAATTTTTACTTCCGGCATATCCATTTGATTCGTCCGCTCGCTTAATGTTGCCAGCTTATAAACATCCTTACTGGCTCTTGCATATGATTCTAAAGCTGGCGTCGCACTTCCTAATATCACTGGGCAGCTATTAGTTTGTCCACGGTGGATAGCAACATCGCGCGCATGATAGCGTGGCTGATCTTCTTGTTTATAGGTCGTTTCATGCTCTTCATCAATAATAATAATTCCTAGATTCTCAAATGGAGCAAAAACGGCAGAACGGGCTCCAACAACTACTTTCACTTCTTTTCGCTGTACTTTGCGCCACTCGTCATACTTTTCTCCTGCTGAAAGCGCACTATGCATTACAGCAACCATAGAGCCAAACCTGCCTTTAAACCGGTTGACCATTTGCGGTGTCAATGAAATTTCCGGTACAAGTACAATTGCTTCTTTCCCTTTGTTCAAGACTTCTTGAATTGCTTGTAAATAAATTTCTGTTTTCCCGCTGCCTGTAACTCCATGAATCAGGAAAACGTTATGCTTGTCCGCTTGAACCGCTTCATTAATCGGTGCAATTGCTTCCCCTTGCTGTTTGGTTAAAGTCAGGGGTGTTGTTCTTTCGAATTCACGATTTTGATATGGATCACGCATTACTTCCTGTTGATAGGTTTCCAATAAACCTTTATCAACGAGCGTTTTTACCGTATTTGTTGTAGTCCCTACTTTTTTTAAAAGCTCCTGCTGCTCAATTGGCTTTTCATGTTCCATAAAAAACTGAAGAAGCAGCTTTTGTTTTTTCGCATTTTTATTTAAATCATGGACTGCTTCTTCTAACAAGTGTATGTCTTTTATAGGTTTAACCATTGTCACATGCTTTTTTGTAATTCGGGATTTCACAAGATAATCAACGGCAATATCCCCTGCTTCAATTAACTTTTGAAGCTGATAATATCGAATAGTAGCTGCCTCAAACTCTGCAAACGGAATGTAGTCTCGACCAGCAAATAATAGTTCAAACACTTCTGGAAGCCGCTCCTCTGTCATACGCACAAGTTCCTTCTCGTAGGTGGACTTTAATACTTGCGGGAGCATTGCTTGTAATGCAGTAATGTATAAACTAAGCGTTTCATTGGCTACCCATTTACCGAGTTCAAGCAGCTCCTTGGTTAACACTGGTGTAAAGTCTAATACATCTAGAATTTCTTTCAGTCTAGCGAAAGAAGATTCACTGACTCTTTCTACGACAAAGCCCATGATTTTTCGTTGACCAAATGGGACAATTACTCGCATCCCGACCGTAAGTATTTCCTGAAATTTTTCTGGTATTGCATAGTCAAACGTTTGGTTTGTAGAACTTGCCGGTACATCAACAATAACTCTTGCTATATTCAAATTCATTCATCCTTCATATCACGATCAATAAATTCTAGGATTCTTGTAGCTACTTCCCTTTTTGAAGCTAAAGAAACCTCATCTTGCTGCATAGCTTTATTTACATAGGTCACCATGTTGGTATCACCTTCAAAGCCCGCCCCGTCAGCAGAAACATCATTTACAACAATGGCATCCAATTGCTTCTGTATTAATTTTTTCTCTCCATACTCAAGTGGGTTATTTGTTTCTGCAGCAAATCCTACTAAAAATTGATTTGTCTTCACTTCACCAAGTGACTTCAGAATATCTTTGGTGCGCTCCATTTCAATTTCCCAATTCCCATCCTGTTTTTTTACTTTTTGATCATGTACAAGCTTTGGCCTGTAATCTGCTACTGCAGCAGCTTTTATTACAATATTCTGGTTTTCAAAATGAGCGTGCATCGCTTCATACATTTCTTCAGCGGTCAATACGTTAATGCGTTTAATATTTGGGTGTGTAACACTTTCAGAAACCGGACCTGATACAAGTGTCACTTCAGCACCTAATTCCGCAGCAACTTCAGCGAGTGCATAGCCCATTTTCCCTGAAGATCGGTTAGTAAAAAAACGGACAGGGTCAACTTTCTCTCTTGTTGGACCAGCCGATATAAGCACCCTTTTTCCAGCAAGCTTTTGTTCTTTGCGCTGATGATGTTCAACTGCTTGGATAATACTTTCAGGCTCTTCTAACCGTCCCTTTCCAACATAGCCACAGGCTAAATAACCTGCGCCAGGTTCAATAAAATGGTAGCCCCAATCCGCAAGCTGCTTCATATTTTGAATAACTGCTGAATGTGCATACATATGAACATTCATTGCAGGGGCAATGTAAACATCAGCTTCAGTCGCCAATAATGTTGTTGATAACATATCATCCGCAATGCCATTTGCTAATTTACCGATTATATTTGCAGTTGCTGGTGCAATAATAGCAATATCAGCCCAATCTGCAATATCGATATGAGCGATTTTCTTTGGGTTTTTTTCATCAAATGTATCAATATATACTGGATTTCTTGATAACGCCTGAAACGTAAGCGGCGAAACAAATTTAGTTGCACTTTCTGTCATCATGACTTTCACATTTGCGCCTTTTTGTGTTAACTTACTGGCTAGCGCACATGCTTTATATACAGCAATTCCACCAGAAACCCCGAGTAGAATATTCTTCTGATTAACCATTTATTTTACCCCTTTCGAACCTAGTAACTGATTGAAAAAATGTCTAAAGCTTTGCAGAATCAGACACGGAGAATTCTGCGGGATACGTGGCCAAAGTGAGACTTCGTAGAACGATAGTTCAAGAAGTCTCACGGGTCACCCCGCAGCGGTATACGCACACTTAATCCATAATTGCAATAGTCCGCAATTTCTTGCAAACGTGATGATATGTATACACTACTTATATAAATTTGTTTATGGAAACTGCTCTCCTTTAGTTCATTCGCTTTTGTGTCAATTAGGGAGCAGCATATCATGTGCCTCTCTGACGCTCTTTCGACTTATTGCTACAAATATTGCATTAGTTTAGTTATAACATATCGCTTTACATATATCTTGTAAAAAGCTACTTAAAAATGTCATCATGACAACAATACCCTCCGCAAGAAAAAGCGGAGGGTATTGTTAATTATTTATTATCTTCCGCCAAATATAATTTTTCAGCGGCAATTTCTTCTAATGCCATTCCAACATACTTATGAGATTTTGGCTTTTCAATCATTACATCCTTTGTATCACTCAACTCTCTTGCCCGTCTTGCTGACAAAGTAACGAGTGTATATTTAGACTTAATTTTTTCTTGCAATGCATCAATTGATGGTTCTAACATCATTTTAACTCATCCTCCAATATTTTTTTATACTGCTTGGCAACTCGTTCCCGTTTCAAATGCTCACTTTTTATAATTGCTTTAACCTTGTCTACCGCATGCTCAACACGGTCATTTACAACAACATAATCATAAGCATCCATCATTTCAATTTCCTTGCGGGCTTCCTTCAACCGATTGATCACTAATTCCTGTGATTCCGTTCCGCGATTCACTATACGATTTTTAAGTTCTTCCAGGCTTGGTGGGAAAAGGAAAATAAATACGCCTTCAGGAAAGTTCTCCTTTACCTGCAAGGCACCTTGTACTTCTATTTCCAAAAAGACATCCTGTCCTTTGGCTAACGTTTCTTCTACATATTTACGTGGAGTTCCATAATAATTACTTACATATTTCGCATATTCTAATAGCTGATTTTCTTCAATCAGCTTCTCGAATTCTTCAACAGATTTATAGAAGTAGTCTACCCCGTCCACTTCACCTGGACGTATATTTCTTGTTGTCATCGAAATGGAATATTGCAATTTCGATGCTTCTTCAAATAACTTTTTCCTTACTGTTCCTTTACCAACACCGGAAGGGCCAGAAAGAATAAATAAAATTCCTTTCTCTTCAATCAACATAGTACCTCCTAAAGCTCAGGTAGAATAGATGGATTATCTATTCGTCTGAAATTTCTTCATTGCTAATCACCCGTTGTCCAACTGTCTCCGGTTGAACAGCAGAGAGAACGACGTGATCACTATCTGTTATAATCACAGCACGAGTTCGTCTTCCATATGTAGCATCTACTAATTTATTATTTTCTCTAGCCACTGTAATAATCCGTTTTATCGGCGCAGATTCAGGTGATACGATCGAAATAATTCGATTTGCCGACACCACATTTCCGAAACCGATATTAATTAAACTCAAGCTCAACTGACTTCCCCCTTGCAAAAGTTCTTAGAAAACTTGGCATTCACTATTACGTTAGGTGATTGCCTTAGTTGCACTTATGCAAATAAGAAAGTTTTAGACTTACTTATCTGCCAACAAATTTCGCTTTGTCTTTTTAATATATTTTATTCACAAACCGTAAAAAATCTATATTCAATCTTATTATCAAGGCAAGATTATCTATATTATACTTTATCCCCGTAGAAATTTACACTAAAAAGTTAAATAGCCTATGTTTAATTACTTATTTTTAAGTAATAAAGTAGGTCAGAAGCAATTTTTAAAGGTAGTTTGAATATGGTCATACGTTATACATTCGCAGTGGTTTCTTTGACAAGGTCTTGATTATTCTAAATTCTGCACTTGCTCTTTCATTTTTTCAATTAAACTTTTAAGCGAAACGTTCCACTCACTGATTGTAACATCAGTTGACTTTGAACCTATTGTATTTGCTTCTCGATGCATCTCCTGGATAATAAAATCAAGCCTTCTTCCTGATGCTTCAGGACTATTCATTGTTTTCTCAAAATGTTCGATATGACCTAACAGTCTCGTTATTTCTTCCGTAATGTCTCCTTTTTCTGCAAGCAAGACAATTTCCTGATAGAATTTCCCATCTTTTGAAACTTCGTCCCCTAGATAAGCACGAATTCGTTCCATAATTCTTTCTTGATATTCCTTGCGAACGATATCTCTTTTTTCACGCAGTCGTAACACCGTTTTATGAATTTCTTGGAGTCTTTGCGCCAAATCACTTGTTAAGTATTTTCCTTCCTCTTGGCGCATGCGAAAAACTTGCTCACATGCTTCTAATGTTCCTTCTATAATTAGCTGATGGGCGTGTTCCAATGAATCGCCAGTCTCTTTAATTTGAAAAAATTCTTGCTTAGATGATAAAAATGCTAAGGAAATTTTTTCATCTAAATAATATTTTTGCTTTGCCTCGTTTAAATGGTTCACATACTGGTCAATTAATTCCCAATCTGCTTCTAACGTCCGATTAGCAAACCCATCTCCTTCAATGTTAATATAAACATCTATTCGTCCGCGATTAAACTGAGTTTGAACAGTTTTTTTCAGTTTATCTTCCAAAAATAAAAATGTACGCGGCAGTTTGATTGCTATATCTAGAAAGCGATGGTTCACACTTCGAATTTCAATCGTAACCATCGTATTTTCGATATGTAATACTTTTCTTCCATAACCGGTCATACTTAACGGCATGTCAATCACATCCATCCTTCATTATACGTTAATCCCTAGAATTATAAACCTATTATACCATCCAAACCAACAAGCTTCCTTAATTTTACATTACATAATATATAAACTACGAACTAATGTGAAATGATGAATTGTACCCGCTACAGAAACACACTTCGCTAGTACTGGTTCACTGGCTAATACTAACAAAGTTTATCAAAATAAAATGTTGCTCTAACCAGTCCAGGTGAGCGTAGGGCGGTGACTCCTCGAAAATAAAAACCAATTTTCTTCGTGCGATGTAAATGCTGACGAAGCATTCCTTGTCCTGTGGGAATAGCACGTGTCTGAAGACTCGCAGGAAGTGTTTTTCTTACGGATAGGTTGAAGCCGTGCCCACGGAAAGCATCCGCCCGGAGAGATCCGGACGGCAACTATTGCTCAGATTAAGCAAATATTCATTAATCGGCAGTTTCTTTCAAATACGATCCAAAAAAGGCAAGGAAAAGCCCGAGAATGTGAGTTTAACACATTCTCGGGCAGTTTAGTGTTCTTATTTTTTTGTGAAGCCAAATAGTACGGTCGGGATTGCGCTCAAGCCAATAATCAGCAGCCAATCTCTTAGTGATAAACTGACCGTATGGAAAATCGGCTGTAATGGCGGCCAATAAATAACAACTAATAAAAGGAGCAAGGATGAAATCACTGCAAAAACCAGATATATGTTCTCAAAAGGATTTCGGGCAAATACGGAATGCTCACTCCGGCAATCAAACACATGAATTAACTGTGCCATAACTAGCGTTGAAAAAGCAGTTGTTTGAGCAAATATTAAGTTATCCGGGTTATTTTGATACGTAATCATAAATCCAATTAAAGTAACAATCCCAATCAAAATCCCTCTGCTAATAATTTTATAGCCCAGGCCTCTTGAAAAAATCCCCTCCCTCGGATTCCTGGGCGAACGTTTCATTACATCTTCCTCGGCTTTATCAAGCCCAAGTGCCATTGCTGGAAGACCATCTGTAACTAAGTTCACCCAAAGAATTTGAACTGGAATAAGCGGTAAAGGCATCGCAAGCAACATTGCAAACAGCATAACAAGTATCTCGCCTACGTTGGATGCAAGTAAATATCGAATGAATTTCCGAATATTTTCATAAATATTTCTGCCTTCCTGAATAGCAGACTTGATTGTAGCAAAGTTATCATCCATTAAGATCAGCGATGACGCTTCCTTTGTTACGTCAGTGCCTGTAACACCCATGCTAATCCCGATATCACTTGCTTTAATGGCTGGTGCATCATTAACTCCATCTCCAGTCATTGCAACAATGTGTCCTTTTTCCTGAAAAGCTTTCACAATCTTTAATTTATGCTCTGGTGTAACTCGTGCAAACACATACGTATCTTCAATTACGTTACTTAGCTCTTCAGATGACATTCGGTTAAGCTGCTGCCCTTCCAGGACAAGACCATTTGGTGGAAGCAGCTGCAAATTTTCAGCAATTGCTCTTGCTGTATTGACATGATCTCCTGTAATCATAACTGTTTTAATTCCAGCTTCCTTACACTCCCTGATGGCGGACTTTACTTCTTTCCTCGGAGGATCCATTAGCCCATATAATCCAATAAGTGTCAATTCATCTTCCAATAGAGCTGAATCTAGTGATACATTACTTGAAAGAGATCTCATACCAATGGCTATTGTTCGTAAAGCTTTATTCGCCATTTCATTTATTGCATCCTCGATCAGTGCTTTATTTTCCTTGTTTAATAGCTTTCGATTATCTTTGTCCATATAAAAAGCTGATCTAGGCAGAAGTACATCTGGGGCACCTTTCGTTATTAAAAAACGCATTTGATTTTCATCTTCTACTACAATACTCATTCGTTTACGGTCTGAATCAAATGGAAACTCTTTAATAATCCGGAACTTTTTGCTAAGCTCTTCTGACAGCCCTAACTTCTTTGCTGCAACTAGCAGCGCGCCATCTGTCGGATCTCCATCAATAAAATTTTTCCCCTTTTTAACGACTATTGATGCATTATTACAAAGCATTCCATATGAAAGCATTGTTTCTAAATTGGGAAATGAGCGTTTTATTTTCTCTCTGTTATGGAAAAAATCACCTTGTGTCTGGTAGCCATCACCTGAAACATATAGGTATTTCCCATTCAGAAAAATTTCTTTTACCGTCATTTGGTTTTCGGTCATTGTTCCCGTTTTATCTGAGCAAATAACAGATGCGCATCCAAGTGTTTCTACAGCAGATAACTTTCTTACGAGTGCTTTTTTACGAATCATACGTTGTACACCAAGTGACAATGCGACTGTCACAATTGCTGGCAAGCCCTCTGGAATCGCAGCAACAGCCAACGAAACCCCAGCTAGAAACATCTCATACATTGGATGGCCTTGTACTACTCCAAGTCCTACTACAAGTATTGTAAGGAATAAAGCAACAATGATTAATATCTTTCCGAGTTCTGCTAGTTTCAACTCCAGTGGTGTAATCATCTTTTTCGTATTCGCCATTAGGGATGCAATTTGACCCATCACCGTGTTCATTCCAGTTCCAACAACAATGCCTATACCTGATCCTCTTGTAACAAGAGTACCCATAAAGCCCATATTCACTTGATCCTGTACATCAAGTCCATCCTTAGTAATTGCTGTTGCATGCTTAGCAACGGGAAGAGACTCCCCTGTCAGGGCGGATTCCTCTGTTTCCATCCCATTTGATCGAATAATACGAAGATCAGCAGGAATACGGTCCCCGCTATTCACCCTGACAATATCCCCCACAACCACCTCTCTTGATGATATCTTCTCCCAGCTCTCGTTTCGCAGCACATTTGCCATTGGGGCCGATAACTCTTTTAGTTTTTCCAATGAGTTTTCTGCTTTTTGTTCCTGGAAAAAACCGATAAAACCATTAACCAATACGATGACCATAATCGCAATAGCATCAACAAATTCTCCAAGCAATCCAGCTATCAGTGTAGCAGCGAGTAAAACAAGGACCATAAAATCCTGAAATTGCTTTAAGAAGATCAACCATTTGGATGTATTTTTCTTTGCTTCCAGAATATTTTCACCATATTGCTTTCTTCGCTCATTTGCCTGATTTCCTGATAATCCTCTGTCCGCTGATACATGAAGCTTCTTCTCTACCTTTTCTGCATCTAACTGATACCAATTCATCTGCATTCCTCCGGCATTTAAATAGTACAAGCTATTTCCATATCTATGCATACTTGTCCGAAAAAATGCTATAATTGCTGGAAGAGGTGATGATATGGCATTCGATGGAATCGTAACACGAGCAGCAACGAAAGAATTACAAGAAAAACTAGTACATGGAAAAATCAATAAAATATATCAGCCAACACAGACAGAATTAGTATTTACAATAAGAAGTCAGGGAAAAAACCACAGTCTGTTGTTTTCCGTACATCCTACTTACGCAAGGTTGCATTTAACAGAAGATACATACACGAATCCAAAGGAACCACCTATGTTCTGTATGGTATTAAGAAAGCACCTTTCAGGAGCCATTGTTGAAGCAATCGAACAGTTTCGCATGGAGCGGATTGTGACCTTTACGTTAAAAACACGGAATGAAATCGGGGATATCAGTCATAAATTGCTTATTGCGGAAACGATGGGAAAGCATAGTAATGTGATGATTGTTGATAAAGAAAAAGGACATATTATTGACAGCATCAAGCATGTTTCCATGGCACAAAATCGCCATCGTACCATTCTGCCAGGGCAAATCTATAAGCTTCCACCTTCCCAAAACAAATTAAACCCGCTTGAAATGAATGGAGAACAGCTATTACGAAAATTAGATTTCAATGCTGGGAAAATTGATCAGCAAATGGTTGGGATTGTGGAAGGGTTTTCCCCTCTTATAGCAAAAGAAATTGTCACACGCGCGCATTTCGGACCCAATGAAGTTTATATGGAGAAGTTTGCCGAAGTACAGCAGCGATTAGTTGATCATAAATATACACCGACAATCTACCGGGCAGGCAAAGAAGACTTTCATGTCATTCCAATCTCAACCTTCAATGGTGAGACGATTAGATTTCAATCTGTTAATGAGATGTTGGATGCATTCTATTCCGGAAAAGCAGAACGCGATCGTGTCAAACAGCAAGCAAAGGACTTATATCGTTTTATAAAAAATGAAAAGAGCAAGAATGAACGAAAGTTAAAAAAGCACCAGCAAACAATTAAAAAAGCAGAAAAAGCGGAACACTTTCAAAAAATGGGAGAATTGCTTACCGCACATATGCACCTTGTTAAACAAGGAGATGTAAGCATCAATGTAGTTGATTACTATGATCCAGATCAAAAAGAGATAACAATTGAGCTCAATCCAAATAAATCACCAAGCGAAAATGCTCAAAGCTTTTATAAAACATACCAAAAGCTCAAAAATTCAAAACGGATGGTAGAAAAAGAAATCATTCGCACAGAAGAAGAAGTAAATTACTTTGATCAATTATTACAGCAAATTGATGTTGCAAGCGTCGAAGATATTGAAGGAATTCGTGAAGAACTGCGCGAAGAAGGTTATTTAAAAAAGCAAAAAATTAACCAAAAGCATAAAAATAAACCTAAAAAACCTGAACCCGAAAATTATATGGCATCAGATGGCACTGTTATTATGGTCGGTAAAAACAATAAGCAAAATGAATATGCTACCATGAAGCTTGCCCATCGCGATGACACGTGGCTGCATACGAAAGATATTCCAGGTTCCCATGTTATCATTCGAGCAAAGGAATTTAGTGAGCAGACCCTTATAGAAGCTGCTGAGCTAGCTGCCTATTTCAGTAAGTCCCAGAATTCTTCCTCTGTTCCAGTAGACTATACAAAAATAAGACATGTTAAAAAACCAAATGGAGCGAAGCCTGGATATGTGACGTACGATAACCAAAAAACAATCTATGTCACACCATCAAAGGAAACTGTCGATAAATTAAGGAAATAAACAAAAGCATAAAGGGCACCTAAATAAGTTAAATTGCCACAGATTGATAGCATAACCACCGGTTGCAGCTATTGATATTGATAAACAGCTGGGAGTATTTGAACTCAATGCTCTCAGCTGTTTTGGAGGTGAGAAATTATGTTAAAAAAACGATTTTCTGCTTTCATAACGGATAGCATTTTAACTGCCTTTTTGTGTGCTGGTCTGTCTCTGCTATCATTAATTACTATGGGGATTACTGGACTCCTTTTTCTTCCATGGGTAATAAGTGCTCCGGATACAGTAAATCCAATTCTATCTAGAATTGGAGATATTGTTTTAGTTGCAGGTGTAATTATTTATATAAAAATGCTTTCGAAAACACCCCAGCAAACACGTGGCTACAAGGCATATCAACTAAAAGTTATAGAAACAGATGAAATACGATTATTAATGAGATGGTTTATTCGAAAAGGAATTTTTGGACTAATGATTTTTGCAGCTGCATATTGTTGGTTCAACAATATTAACCTAGTTTACCTGTCGTTTATTTTGTACCCTTATGCAGCGTACATAATTGGAAATGGAGGTATACTTATTTACACAAAAGGAAAGAAAAATTTAACGGATATGTGGCTTGGGTCAAAAGTAATTAAAACAAATGAAGAACCTGAGGTAATTAGTATAATTAATAGAAAGGGTTCCTAATTCTGTCGTGCTGTTACTAGGTTATCTATTTTTTATTTAAATCAGGTTATTCTGGCATCTGAATATCTCATTTTGTTTTTATAATATTATAGTTATTGTACATAGAAAAAAACAATGTCAATTTGACTTTCAATTGCACTGTTAATTTTAAAGCAAACATCGTTATATTTAACACAAAGAGGACCTCTATTAAGAGATCCTGTTCTATTTCCTTATTTAATTAAAGCACCGAATTGTTAAACAGAAGTAAGGATCAACCAATAAATTGCCTTAATAGCTGATTAAACTTGTCGCGTTCTTCCCAAAAAAGGCCATGCCCGCTGTAATGAAACGGAAAAAGCTGTGAATTTTTTATTTGTTGATTTAATTCTTGAGCTTGTGTAAATGGAATAACCTTATCGTGAACACCGTGAACTATCAAGGTAGGGACACTTATTTTGGGCAAATCTGCATAAAGCTTCTCATCTCTTAGTGTAATTATGATTGCTGCGGTTGACCAACCTGCTGCTTGTAAGCCTAATTGAAAAAACCAATCAGAGAATGGGCTTGTTATATATTGAAAGAAAAAATTCTCTGTCACTTCACGCATCATCTTAGGACGGTCATTTAACGCTTGAGTAAGAAATTTAGCTGCTGTTTCTGCAGAGAAGCCTATGGGAGCTGCAGCGTCTATTAAGACAAGGTTGGATACTCCGTAACCATTATGTCGGGACATATACCGAATTGCAATTGCTCCACCTGTAGAGTGACCTACAAGAGTGAAATTATCTAATTTAAGGGCATCAACTATTGCACGAATATCATCAGCCAATCGGTCAAAATTGTATCCACCTATTGGCTTATCCGACTTTCCAAATCCTCTCCAGTCAATTCCGATACAACGGTACCCCATAAAGGGAAGAACATCAAATTGATATTCAAACTGTTTATGGCTTAACGGCCAACCATGTAAGAAAACGATCGTTTTACTGCCCTCGGGATTTACATCTTCTACATTTAATTTTACACCTGATTCTACAGTAACAAAGTATCCCACACCAATTCCCCCTAAATGACTTTATCAATAAGATATTCATTTAAACAGACATAGGTGAATACCTATTACTCATTCACTCGGTAAAAATGGATGGTGCTAACTCAACTGATCAGGTTGTTAAAAATAACACCGTATTGATGATCTCCTTGTCGTGTTAAAGCACCAGTTCGTGAAATAAGATAAAGATCATTCATCTTTATTGAACTATTCTTCATTATTCTTCTGCAGATATTCCACCTAAATCCAGAAAATCTATAATTGCATCATTTGATTGAGCAAAGGCAAATAGGTTAATATGTCACGTATAAATCTCCACGAGTACATTGGAACAATATTTAAAATATGGTATGCGGATTTAAGTTACTTTTTCTCTGCTAATGGCTCTGCGACGGTCTTGTATAACCATCAGGATGACAAATCCCATCATCACTCCTAAAACACTACCTAGCTCCGTAGTAACCACATGCGCTAGAGAGGACTCCAGTATAGGTTGTGCATCGGGGCGAGACGAGGAAAGTTGGTTGAAGAGATTAAATGAGAACAGCATACCGGATGAGACCCATGCTGCTGCCATGGGAGGATAAAAATTCTTCGTCCCACGGCGTGTAGCCAGAACCAATACTCCCCAAGCTCCCGCAAATGCCCATACTCCTGTACTAAGCGATAATAGATGCCACCATAAATCGCGGTTATCTGCCAGACTAGGATTAATTCCAATTGTTCCACCAGCCGACCAATATATTTTAATTATTCCTAATAAAACACAGCCTGTCGCAACAAGCCGGGCTATAGAAATTTGAAGATATTGGCTGTTACCTGGAAGTGACTCCATTTGTAATGGACCGATCATTGCCTCTGGCCAGCGTTTTCTAACGTAGCCTGCTACGGCGAAAGGCAGGCAGATACCGACACCAACCAGTGAAATCATTACCAAAACCTGCTCCACTATCCAAACATCAGCTGATCCTATTTGCTGATCACGCATCATAGCAGCAGGGCCAAGAATCGGTGCTAATAATACCATTGGGACGAGCAATCCAGTACCTATCCAGACAGGTAAAGCAACTAACCAAGCGGGCAGCTTTTCTCCCCATTTCATATTAAATGCCAAAGCTAATAGGATACCCACTAAAGCAAGAACCATGGTCACGGCATTTGCAATTCTCCAACTTGAGTCACCCATTTGTTCGGTTGGCATGAAGAATCCGAAGGTCCAAGCAATTTTTATTATCAGATAAGGTGTTACTGCTATTGCCGAGGCATATCCCCAATAATTTTTACGCTTTTTCATTGGCTTTTTCTTTTTTATTGACACGAGAATACCCCAACAGTCTGCCCTCGTCGGTTGAAAAAATCCACCACTATCATGCTTCGAAAATTTTCAATAAAACTTATTTCGTCTTGATTTTGTGTCACAAAATTAGATTTATAAGCCATTTTAGTCCTCCTTCATTCTTTTTCCTCTGACTGCACTTTCAGCTCAATATAACTGTATTTCAATTTTAACATAATATTCGAAAAAATATTTGGCCTTAAAATTAGAAAAAAACGATCATCGGAAGTGATCATCTTGCTCAACTATTGCTCCAATTCGTAACAAATCTCTTGGAAAATTATTTATTTGTAATCATTATTTCTTCCATTTATAAGGGTATTTCGAACATTTATGTAATAAAATAAACAAGAACATCATAAAACATACTCCTAAATTATCAACCCACTTAACCTCTTTATCAAAAATTAACTGGCAAATAATTGATAGTGTAACCCATCGTTTATTCAGCCTATTATTTAAAATTGCTACACCACTAATAAAATAGCAAACTTGTTCGTATAGGTAGCAATTTCTTATTGTAGTATTCTGCCATTATTTTAAGTACATTGTTTCATAAAGTTATCTTACCGTATATTTGTAATTTAAACATTAATAGCAAACAAACGTCGTCAGTTTAGACGACGTTTGTTTGCTATATTAACGGTCCATTTTAATGTCATTTCAGAGGTATTTTTTTTGAAAATGAACCTCATAATGTAACCCTTTAAGTTGCAGGAACCGCGTTGTTAATTCATTTATCTTTTATTGTTTATTGTTTTAACACCTATTACAGTACATTTAACAACACCAATTATACTACTTGTGGGTTTAATTTTACTTCAATATTTCCTCTTGTAGCTTTCGAATATGGACATGCTTGATGTGCTCGTTCTGCTAAATCATGGGCTTCCTCCGGGTTGACCCCTTCAATTTCAATATTCAGCGTTACACCAATTTTAAATCCATCATCTGTTTCATCCTTCATAAAACTTACTTCCGCTGTCGTTTCTGAATCAATTTTAAAATTTTGCTTAGACGCAACTAAATTTAATGCTCCATCATAGCAAGCTGCATAACCTGCGGCAAATAATTGTTCTGGATTTGAACCTTTCTTATCATCTTTATTAGTTGCAGGATTTACAAGTTCAAGATCGATTAAACCATCCTCTGATTTCACATGGCCATCCCGTCCATTTGTAGCGGTTGCTTTTGCAGTGAAAATTACATCACTCATTAACGTTCACTCCCATTTTCGTATTTATTAAACAATTCCTTTTTCATACAATTGTTAAACATAATACAGAATTAAAACTTTAACAATTAATAAAAATAATACTGCATTAAGCAAGAAAAGCCGTTTCCGTAAGTGCTGCTATAAATCTATCAACCTGTGGCAGTTTGCGGATTCCTTCCTGGTAGCAAAGCCACGTATACCGTGCTACAGTCTCTCCGTCTAATTCAAGTGGAATATGCGGATATGTATCCATCAATGAAGTGGAGACACTTTTCGGCAATACTGCCATCCCAATTCCCTGCTTCATAAATTGCTTGCACGTTTCAATTTGATCTACGGTCATTGTTTTCAATGGTTTAATTTGATCTTGATGATGATAAAGCCAATTATCAACTAGTTCATGCATACTGTCATCACTTTTAAAGGATATAAGCGGACGTTCCTTTACTTGATTATCGGGGAATGGCTCTGTGTCAAACATATACAGTGGATCATCAAATAGACGTATTGAGGTTGTCTCCTTTAACTTCTCTCCCCGAATGATACAAACATGATATTTTTTATGATCTCTTTTTATATCCTCACTGATTCCTGTTACAAGATCAATCGCCACTTTTGGATACGCTGCAGTGAATTTTCCTAGAATTGCTGGTAGAAATCGTTGGCTTATCAAGGAAGAACAAGCAATTGATAATGTTCCTTGAATATCTTTACCTGCTTCTGATAATTTATTTTTTAACTCTCTCTCTCGTTCAACTACTTGTTTGGCATGCTCTAAAATAATTTCCCCACTTGGAGTTGGCATCAGTCGTTTTGACGTTCGTATAAAGATTAATTCACCAAGGTGCTCCTCGATAAATTTTAAACGTTGTGTCACAGCTGGCTGTGAAATAAGAATAAGCTTTGCTGTCCCTCTAATTGTACCAACCTCATTTAATTTCAATAGTAATTCATAGTCATCGATTTTCATTAGAATCCCCCTGATAACTTTTTATAATTACTAATGATTATATATCAGTATTTTACTTATCGCATGTATAAGCTTAAAATAAATGTAGGAATAATCGAATTTTTTATAAAAGGAGAGAGATAAAATGGAAGAAAAGAATAAAGTGATGGAAGTATTCAGTAAAAATAAAGAAGCATATGTATCGAGCAGCACACATGCTGGCGGTTCAGATTTAGAGCTTTTAAAGGAATGGTTAGAGTTAAAGCCACATATGGTGGTATTAGATATTGCTACAGGCGGTGGGCATGTAACAAAAACTATATCTCCATACGTAAAAACTGTATTCTCCACTGACATTACAAAGGAAATGCTGGAAAATACAGCTGAGTATTTAAGTGATTTAATAAATACGCATTTTATTATTGCTGATGCTGAAAATCTGCCATTTATTGATAATTACTTTGATATCGTTACCTGTCGTATTGCTGCACATCATTTTCCGGATGCAGAGAAATTCATTGATGAGGTTCAACGCGTGTTAAATCCGTCGGGAAAATTTCTTTTCATCGATAATATTGCAGCCGAAAATAAACACTACGACGAATTCATTAACACGCTTGAAAAGATGCGAGATAATAGCCACGTGCGTTCTCGAAAAATATCCGAATGGAAGCCGATGCTTGAAAAAAATAAGTTAATGCTGTTAAAAGAAACAAATCGAAAAAAGATTCTTCCATATGCTGAATGGGTACACCGTACTCTTGATTCTATCGACGAAATCGAAAATGTTTCCCACTATCTGATTAGCGCACCTGAAAGCACTCAGAATTATTATCAATTTAAATTCGATGCAAGAAGCGGTATACAATCCTTTGCAATTGATGAATGGATGGCTTTGTATGAAAAGTAATCCGTGAATTAGCCTAATAACAAAATAAATATTTCTTTATTTATATTTTATATAAACTACAAACTAATTGCTGGGCTATGAGTAAGCCCCACCGTCCGGGATCGCTCCAGGCGGATGCTTTCCGTGGGCAAGGCTTCAGACACGTGCTGTTCCCACTGGATTCACCGCCCTTCACTCACCCGGACTGGTTAGAATGAAGGATTCGTTTGTCATTGTATTGTGGAAGGTAGCAAAACAAATTAGCGTAGGAAGCATGCGTAGATTCCTACGGGAAACGTGGCCAGAGTGAAACTTCGCAGAACGATAGTTCAAGAAGCGTCAGGTCCCCCCAAGGTGCGCGAAGTATGCTTCCGGTGCGAGTATACGCACAATCCATAATTGACACTAGTCCTCAGCTTCTTTCCTATATACACTTAAATCAAGCACTATAAGCTATCCCGCCACTTTAATAATTCGGCTTTATTAGTAGTAGTCAGCTTGCCGTCTTCTACAAGTGCTTCTATTAATTCATCAAAGTTTGTTATTGTATCTAAGGTAATTGCTTCAACTGCAAATTGCTCTGTTGCTTTTTTTAACCCATATGTAAAGATTGCAAAAACGGCTAGAATGTCGGCCCCTTCTCCTTGGAGTGCTTTTGCCGATTCGATGGAGGATCCGCCAGTGGAAATTAAATCCTCAATAACAAGTACTTTTTGTCCCTTGGATATTTTTCCTTCAATTTGATTTCCCTTCCCATGTCCTTTTGGCTTCGAACGCACATAAACCATTGGAAGGTCTAACTTTTCAGCTAGCCATGCTGCATGAGGGATACCTGCAGTTGCACAGCCTGCAATAACATCTGGCTTCTCTTCCATTGCGGCGATTTTTTCAACAAATGCATTTACGATTTTTTTACGAACAACCGGATAAGACATCGTTAAACGATTGTCGCAGTAAATTGGCGACTTGATGCCTGACGTCCATGTAAAGTAATTATCTGCATTGATTTGCACTGCCTTTATCTTTAATAAATCCCTCACTAACTCATCCTTTAATATCATGTTTCCACTCCTCTACTACTCGCTGATACGCTTCATATGGATTCACTGCCTGTGTGACACTTCTGCCAATGACAATGAAGTCTGAACCATTATCCCTGGCAAAGTCCGGAGTTGCAATGCGCTTCTGATCATTTTTATCCGATTCTGTTAAACGTATTCCCGGTGTTACAGTTAGAAAAGCATCACCGCAGCATGCTTTGATTGGGTTTGCCTCATGGACAGAACAAACAACACCGTCTGCCCCATTGTCTTGAGCCACACTTGCAAAATACACAGCATTCTCTACCACATTGCCCGAGATTCTTAACTGTTCATTTAGAACTTGCTGTTCCATCGAAGTTAAAATCGTAACAGCTATTAACTTAGGAATCTTCCCATTGCTGCCACTTACAAGTCCTTCTTTTGCATAGCGAATCATTTCACCACCACCGAGGGCATGGACATTAACCAAGTCGATCCCCAAGCTGGCAAGATTTTTCATTGCGCGCATTACTGTTGTTGGAATATCATGCAATTTTAAATCCAGAAAAATAGCATGATTCTGTTGCTTCAATTTCTCAATTATCAGTGGTCCTTCGCGATAGAAAAGCTCCATACCAACTTTCACAGGCACACCATGCAAGTGATTGGTATCCAGAAATAGCTTTGTTTCTTGCCAGCTTGGAAAATCTAATGCTAAGTAAATATTCTCATTCATACAGACACAATCCCCTTTCCAACGGCCTCTTCCACCGAATTAAAACCATAGTGCTCCAATGTTTCTGGCAGTGCATCAATAATTTCAGGACATATATACGGATTGGAAAAATTCGCTGTACCGACAGCTACAGCACTTGCTCCTGCTAATAGAAATTCAAGCACATCCTCTGCATTCGTCACGCCACCCATTCCAATAATGGGAATATCAACATGCTGCTTTACTTCATATATCATACGAATTGCTACCGGTTTTATAGCTGAACCAGATAAGCCGCCTGTTTTATTTGCTATCAATGGTTTTCTTGATGGTAAATGTATTTGCATTCCTGTTAATGTATTAATCATAGATAGCCCATCTGCACCTGCTGCTTCTACTGCTTTTGCCATTTCGACTATATTGGTTACATTAGGCGAAAGCTTCACATAAACTGGGAGATTACTAGCCTTTTTCACTATTTCAGTAACCGCCTGCGCCAAGCTTGGATCCGTTCCAAACTGGATACCGCCTTCTTTGACGTTCGGACATGAGATGTTTAATTCTAGCGCATGTACAAGGTCTGTTTCATTAAATGCGCTGGCAACTTTTTCATATTCTTCTAGCGTACTTCCAGCGATGTTGGCTATGATACATGTATCGTAGGCTGCAAGAAATGGAACTTCCTTTTCAATGATTTTTTTAACTCCTGGATTTTGCAACCCAATTGCGTTCAACATTCCAGATGCTGTCTCTGCAACCCGAGGTGTCGGATTGCCTATTCGTTCAGTGCCTGTTGCAGCCTTCATCATAACTGCACCAAGCTTGCCTAAATCATAAAACTGACTATATTCTTTTCCAAAGCCAAAACATCCAGATGCAGGCATAATTGGATTTTTCAAATCAAGACCAGGTAAGCGTACAGCTAAATTTGTCATAAGGATACCTCCTGCGCATGAAATACTGGCCCATCACTACAAATTTTCTGATACCCTTTCCCGTCTGCAGTAGGTATGATGCATGCCATACACGCACCAACACCACAGCCCATCCGCTCTTCTAAGGAAATTAATCCAGGTTTAGCAGGAAGCTTTTCCGTAATTGCTTTAAGCATCGGCACTGGCCCACAAGAAAAGTAAGCATCAAAATGACCTGCTTTTTCAATAATATCTGTTACAAACCCTGTTTCACCATAGGAACCGTCATTTGTCACAATAAACGTCTTTCCGAGTGCTTGAAATTTTTCCTCATAAAACACATTTGCTTCTGTTTGGAATCCAAGAATTGAAATAACCTGACATTGCTTTTCTACAAGTTTTTTCCCGTGATAATACAGTGGAGGGACACCAATCCCTCCCCCGATTAGAAGGTATGTTGCTCGTGTATCATCAATCTGGAAGCCATTCCCGCTTGGACCAAGCACATCAAACGACATCCCGGCTTGATAGGTTGCAAGCTTTTCCGTACCTTTACCTAAAATTTTAAATAAAATTGTAACTGTTTCTTTTTCTTGATCGATATCAGCGATCGAAATAGGTCGGCGTAATGTATGCCCTTCAATCGATGCATGTAGAAATTGACCTGGATTAGCAGTTTTGCTAATGTACGTATTTTCAAGTACCATTTCAATTGTATCCAGTGCTATTTGCTTTACTGATTTAATTACCATATTTTCTTTTTGTATTATCATATTATTGCCTCTTTTTCTCCTATTGGCTTTGCGCTGAATGTTGTTGAATCAATCACATTTAGAATAGCATCCGCAGTATCCATATTTGTTAAACAGGTGATACCATGCTCAACCGCCTGCCTGCGAATTAAGAAACCATCTGATCTAGGTTTTTTACCCGAATTAAGTGTGTTCACTACTAATTGAACTTCGCCATTCTCAATAATCGAAAGGACATTTGGTTCAGCCCGGCCAATTTTTGCTACTTCTATAACTGGGAAATTGCCTAATTCTCTCACATATGCTGCCGTTCCTTCTGTTGCATAAAGCACGAATCCAAGCTGATGAAAACGTTCAGCTACTTCTAGCATTTCCGGTTTATCTTTATCTGCCACTGTTAATAGCACACCACCCTCATGCGGAACGGTAAATCCTGCTGCAAGTAACCCTTTATATAATGCCTTTTCCAGTGTCTTATCATAACCGATTGCTTCTCCCGTTGATTTCATTTCCGGTCCTAAAATCGTATCAACGCTTCTTAGTTTCTCAAAGGAAAATACCGGTAGCTTCACGGACACATTGCTATCCTCTGGTAAAATTCCAGATTCATACCCGAGCTCTTTTAACTTTATTCCTAAAATACATTTTGTTGCGATAGCTGCCATCGTTACACCGGTTATTTTGCTTAGGAAGGGAATCGTCCTGCTTGCGCGTGGATTCACTTCGAGAATGTAGACATCTTCTCCTCGAATAATGAACTGAATATTTATCAACCCTTTTACCTGAAGAGCTTTTGCAATTTGATCAGCAGCATCCATACACTTTTGTTTAACCGCTTCACTGAGCCGTTGCGGTGGATAAACTGCCATGGAATCTCCAGAATGTACACCCGCTCGCTCAATATGTTCCATAATTCCCGGTACAATTGTTATTTCTCCATCACTTATCGCATCTACCTCTGCTTCAATTCCAGTAAGGTATTTATCGATTAAAATTGGATGCTCTGCGTTTAAATGATTCGCTTTTCTTAGATAGGCTTGTAACTCTTCGTCATCATAAACAATTTCCATCCTACTTCCACCAATCACATAAGAAGGTCTGACGAGCACTGGATAGCCAATTGCACTTGCTACCACCTGTGCCTGTTCGAGTTTCTGGACAGCTTTGCCTGTTGGTCTTAGTAAATTTAGTTCATCTAGTAACTTTTCGAATTTATCGCGATCCTCCGCACGATCAATTGCTTCCAAACTTGTTCCTAAAATGGCAACTCCTCTTCGCTCTAGCCCTGCTGCTAAATTAATTGCTGTTTGACCACCAAATTGTACGATAACTCCATCTGGCTGCTCTAAATCTACTACATGCATAACATCTTCAAGTGTCAATGGTTCAAAGTAAAGCTTGTCAGAGATACTAAAATCGGTAGAAACCGTTTCAGGGTTATTGTTCATGATGATCGCCTCATAACCCATCTCTTTAATCGCAAGCACTGCATGAACGGTCGCATAATCAAACTCAATCCCTTGACCAATGCGAATTGGGCCAGAACCAAGAACTAGAATTTTCTTCCGATTCGATGCAATTGATTCATTTTCATCCTCATACGTACTGTAAAAATAAGGTGTTACTGATTCAAATTCTGCTGCACATGTATCAACCATTTTATAAACTGGCTTCACATTTTCTTTCATTCGATACGTAAAAACTTCATCGATGGACGTATTCCATAGTCTTGCAATTTGTGCATCAGCCACACCTAGTCGTTTTGCCTTTTCTAAGATTTCTTTGGAAAAATGCTGTTCTTGCAATTCTTGTTCAAGCTTCACTAACTTCTCGAATTTCACAAGAAAGAAACGATCGATCTTTGTTAACTGAAAAATTCGTTCCACTGTAATTCCCCTATGAAGTGCTTCAGCAATAACAAAAATACGTTCATCATCTGCCTTTTCCATACGTTCTACGAGTTCTGTTTCGGAGACATCCGTGAGTGATTTTAACCAGAGTTCTTCTGTTCCAAGCTCTAAGGAGCGGATACCCTTTAATAAAGATTCTTCAAAATTACGTCCAATTGCCATCACTTCACCAGTTGCTTTCATTTGTGTTCCTAATTTGCGATCGCCGGCTGTAAATTTATCAAATGGAAATCTCGGAAATTTTGTTACAACGTAATCCAGTGCTGGCTCAAATAATGCATACGTTGTTCCAGTTATCGGATTGATAATTTCATCCAGTGTATATCCGACAGCAATTTTGGCAGCTACTTTTGCAATTGGGTAACCTGTTGCTTTAGAAGCTAATGCAGATGACCTGCTTACCCTTGGATTCACCTCAATAATATAGTAATTAAAACTATCCGGATCAAGTGCTAGTTGCACATTACAACCACCTTCAATGGATAGTGCACGGATAATTTTTAACGAAGCATTTCGGAGCATTTGATACTCGCGATCACTTAATGTTTGTGATGGTGCAACAACAATCGAGTCACCAGTATGAATACCGACGGGGTCTACATTCTCCATATTACAAACGACGATTGCCTGGTCGTTCTTATCTCGCATTACTTCATATTCAATTTCTTTATATCCAGCGATATTTCGTTCGATAAGACATTGATTGGCAGGCGACAATGCTAACCCATTCTTTGTTATCTCTTTTAATTCCAGCTCGTTATAGCACATTCCACCACCAGTACCACCTAGTGTATATGCTGGTCGAACAATTAATGGATAACCAATTTCTGCGGCAAAATCAAGCGCTTGTTCCACCGTATTGACGATACTACTTTCTGGTACAGGCTCCTTTAATTCGTGCATTAAATCTCTAAATTTCTCACGATCTTCTGCCTTTTGAATTGCCTCTAAAGTTGTTCCTAATAGCTCAACATTGTACTGGGAAAGAGCACCACTTTGTTCTAATGCCATTGCTAGATTCAGTCCAGTCTGACCGCCAAGTGTTGGAAGCAATGCGTCAGGCTGTTCTTTACGAATGATTTTTGTCAAAAATTCTACAGTTAGTGGTTCCATATAAACTTTATCAGCTACCGTATGGTCTGTCATAATCGTTGCCGGGTTTGAGTTTGCAAGAATAACGCTATATCCTTCCTCCTTCAATGCTTGGCAAGCCTGTGTACCAGAATAATCAAATTCCGCTGCCTGACCGATTACAATTGGTCCAGAACCGATAACTAATATTTTTTGGATCGTTGTGTTTTTAGGCATATACTTCTTCCCCCCTTTTCACTTGAGCCTCTTCAACCATTTGCAAAAATACATCAAAAAGATCGTTTGTATCCTCAGGTCCTGGTGACGCTTCTGGGTGATATTGTACAGAAAAAGCAGGATAACTCCTGTGTCGGATACCTTCTACGGAATTGTCATTCAACGCTACTTGCGTTAGCTCAAGTGCTGTATGTTCCAACGATTCTGCTTTAACTGCATAACTATGATTCTGTGAAGTAAGGTACGTTCTTTCATTCTTTAAATCTTTCACGGGATGATTCGATCCACGGTGACCAAATATCATCTTCTCTGTATCTGCACCACATGCCAGTGCTAGTAACTGATGACCGAGACAAATCCCGAATAACGGAACCTTGCCTAAAATGTCTTTAATCATGTCAATTGCTTCTGGAACATGTTTTGGATTTCCTGGACCATTTGTCAGCATCAGCCCGTCCGGCTTTAATCGTAAAATTTCTTCCGCACTATAATTATATGGGACTACTGTTATATGGCAGTCACGCTTCGTTAATTCACGTAAGATTCCATGTTTTGCACCGAAATCTACCATAACAATTCGCTTACCACGACCAGGGACGACATATGGGTTAAGTGTAGAAGTCCTTTTCACCTGGTCCGTTGGTAAATTTAATTTTTCTGCTTGCATGATCAGTTCTTCTGTTGAAGTAGTGACATCCGAAATCACAGCTTTCATTGTTCCATACTTCCGAATGATCTTCGTTAACTTTCTCGTATCGACCCCAGTAATTCCCGGGATACCATGTGCTTTAAGAAATTGGTCTAAGTTCTCCTCTTTTCTAAAGTTAGACGGAGCATCACACACTTCTCTTACAATTAATCCGTTAATAAAAGGAATGACTGTTTCAAAATCATCTCTGTTAATTCCGTAGTTTCCCACAATTGGATAAGTCATTGTTACAATTTGACCGTAATAAGATGGATCAGTAATTACTTCTTGGTAGCCTGTCATTCCTGTGTTGAATACAACTTCTCCACTTGATTCACAATCACTTCCAAATGCTTCACCAATAAATACTGTACCGTCTTCTAGAACCAATTGTCTTTTATGCATGAACAGCCTCCTGATACACTACTTTTCCTTCTACAATTGTTACGACTGGTATACCTTTAACAAGCCAACCATCAAATGGTGTATTCTTTCCTTTAGAATAGAAAGTCTCTTTATCAATAACATTTTCTTTTTCAAGGTCGACTACTGTCATGTCTGCAACCTTTCCAACCTCGAGCGTTCCGTATGGAAGGTCAAAAACATTCGCTGGCTTTGCCGTCATCCATTCAACTAGTTGCACAAGTGTAATCTTTCCTGTTTCTACTAAGTGTGTATACAGAAGCGGGAATGCCGTTTCTAGTCCTACGATTCCAAATGGTGCTTGGATAAAACCTTTTGCTTTTTCTTCGGCTGCATGTGGAGCATGGTCTGTTGCAATAAAGTCAATCGTTCCGTCCAGCAATCCGTCAATCAGTGCTTGCTGGTCTTCTTTTGCACGTAATGGTGGATTCATTTTGAAATTCGTATCTACTTCCCGAATGTCTTCTTCATTTAATAATAGATGATGTGGTGTTACTTCAGCAGTAACGTTGATACCTGCTCGTTTCGCATCACGAATGACACGAACGGATTCCTTTGTACTTACATGACAGACGTGATAATGACAATTTGCAGCTTCAGCAAGCAGCACATCCCTTGCAATTTGCACTGATTCACTTAAGGATGGTAGCCCTGGAAGGTTTAATCGTTCACTAACTTCCCCATCATGTGCGACACCACCATATACAATTGAATTGTCTTCACAATGAGCGACAATTGCCGCACCACATGCTGCTGCTTCCTTCATGGCAGATAGCATTTGGTCAGCCGTTTGAATGCCAACACCATCATCGGTAAAAGCAAATGCTCCTAATTCAAGTAATTCCTTAATATTTGTTCGTTCTTCGCCTTTTAGCCCCTTTGTTATTGCTGCATAAGGAAGAACGCGAACTTTCGCATCCGTGTTAATTTTTTCCCAAAGTGCTTCCAATGCTTCTTTACTGTCTGGTACAGGATTTGTATTTGGCATAGCACATACTGTCGTATAACCCCCACGCGCTGCTGCTTCTGTTCCTGTCAGAATCGTTTCCTTATGTTCCCCACCTGGTTCACGTAAATGAATATGCACATCAATAAATCCTGGTAAAACAAGCTTTCCTTGTAAATCAATTATTTCATCTGCTTCTTCAGAAAGACTTGGTGCGATTTTTTCTATTTTATTTCCTTGAATTAAAATTTCACATAGTTCCAACTCATTAGTAGCTGCTAACTTTTTGGCGTTTTTCAATAAAGTTTTCATTCATAATCCCCCATTCATTTAATACGTGTGACATAATTGCCATTCTCACATAGACACCATTTTCCATTTGTTTAAAAATTCGTGAACGCCTGCATTCCACTAACTCGGTATCAATCTCTACCCCGCGGTTAATCGGCGCTGGATGAAGGATAATTGCCTTCTCCTTCATCTTTCTTTCTCTTTCTTTTGTTAATCCATAAAGCTCCAAGTAATCATTTGTTTCATTTTTCTGCACATGTCGTTCATGCTGAATTCGGAGCAGCATCACAACATCACATATCTCTGCTGCCTCATCAATTGAAATATAAGGAAATTCAAGTTCTGGATCTTCAAATCCCGGAGCGGCGCATAAGTATACTTCTACACCTAGTCTAGACAGTGCCTTTGCATTAGAGTGGGCAACCCGGCTATGCTTGATGTCACCGACGATTACTATCTTTAGACCTTCGATACGTCCATATTCTTGATAAATCGTCAATAGATCGAGCATGCATTGGGTTGGATGCTCAGCCTTGCCTGCTCCTGCATTAATCATTGGTATAGAAATCTTTCCTTCCAGATCCTTATACCAATCATCCGACTCATGACGCACAACAAGTAGATTGGCTCCAATTGCTTCAAACGTTTTGGCTGTATCATAAAGCGACTCACCTTTTCTTACACTTGATGTATCCTCATGAAAATCAAGTGATTCGAATCCCATTTTTCTTTGCGCTACGATAAAACTCATCTTTGTTCTGGTACTAGGTTCAAAAAAGAGGTTGGCTGTAAACAATTGCCGGGTTAAGTCCTTCACCTTTTGGCTTCGGTAGCTCTCTGCTTTTTGTAACATAGAATAAATATCCTTTTCTGTTAGCTGATCAACCGATATAAAATGTCTCATTATTTCCACTCCTTTTAGTGAACGTTTTAGGATTTTTTCTGGAACTTGAACTTTAACTTTATGGTTTATCATTCTTCAACTAGCAACAATGGCTCCATTTAAAATTATTTCAAGAGCAATAAAAAAACCTCTTTGCAAAAGGCTGCAAAGAGGTAGACGTGTAGTGTATACACGTATTTCTCAAAAACAACCTTTCAAATCTCTCTGGATTTGATTAAAAGTTGTAGCTATTTATTTTTCAAAGATTGAAACATGTTCTGCTTCATCTGTTTCATCAAGTTGAACGACTATAATTTCCTTATCAGAGGTTGGAATATTCTTTCCTACATAATCTGCGCGAATCGGCAATTCTCGATGTCCCCGATCAACAAGTACACCAAGCTGGATTCTTGATGGTCTGCCGATATCCATCACTGCGTCCATTGCTGCACGTACTGTGCGTCCAGTATAAAGGACATCATCAATCAAAATAACATTCTTTCCTGTTAACTCTACATCTATCGTTGCTGACTTAATTTCTGGTTCATTATCGGCTGTAGTTTTTTCCAAATCATCACGGTATAGTGTAATATCAAGTTCACCAAGCGGTACTTCAATCGCTTCTATTTGTTTAATCTTATCGTGAACCCGCTTTGCAAGTGGGACTCCCCTTGTTTTTATGCCTACAAGGACGATATCTTCGCCCCCCTTATTCTTCTCCAATATTTCGTGGGACATTCTGGTTAATGCTCTATTGATAGCAGCTGTATCTAATATCTCTGTCTTTTTCTTCATTTAAATACACCCCGTTTTTAATACAAACTAAAAACCCTCTTCTCCTGCAGGAAAAAAAGGGTTTTGAACATACGATTCCTAACGAACAAACCGTTCCTTTTTAGCCTCACAGGACTATTATTTAAAGGTCTCAATTCTTAATCTTCATTTATTATTACAAACAAATTATCATCTGTCAATACATACTTTTAATCTTTTCCAATACGGCTTGAAAAACACGTGGCGCTTCTACTTCAAATTCCAGCCATTCTCCTGTTCGCGGATGAGTAAACCCAAGAACTTTTGCATGCAGTGCTTGTCCATCTGCATCAAGTGTTTTGCGCTGTCCATATTTCGGATCACCGACAAGTGGAAAACCAATATACCTCATATGTACCCGAATCTGATGAGTACGACCTGTTTCTAAGCGACATTCTACATGTGTATAGTCCGGAAAATGCTTGATAACACTGAAATGTGTAATTGCTGGTTTACCATTATCAACAATGCCCATTTTTTGCCGGTCCTTTGGGTCTCTGCCAATCGGCGCATCAATGACACCTGATTCATGACCTATCTCTCCATGTACTATCGCCTCATACTTACGTTTTACATGCTTATCTGCTAATTGCTCGGATAGCTTTACATGTGCGTTATCGTTTTTCGCAACTACGAGAAGGCCGCTTGTATCTTTATCAATACGATGGACAATTCCTGGTCTTTCTACCCCATTGATACCAGATAAGTCCTTACAATGATATAATAATGCATTCACTAATGTACCTGTTTGATGTCCTGCTGAAGGATGAACAACCATCCCTTTCGGCTTATTAACAACTAGTAAATCACTATCTTCATAAACTATTTCCAATGGAATATTCTCAGCTTGAATATCCAGT
Source organism: Oceanobacillus sp. FSL K6-2867 (assembly GCF_037963145.1). Classification (NCBI taxonomy): domain Bacteria; kingdom Bacillati; phylum Bacillota; class Bacilli; order Caryophanales; family Bacillaceae; genus Oceanobacillus; species Oceanobacillus sp. FSL K6-2867. The sequence goes on along the minus strand of NZ_CP150144.1, from coordinate 3,913,914 downwards.
TCTTCAACTTCTGGAATCGACCATGTTAATATATCGCCTGTTACACATTTAAAATTTGCCTTTACTACCTCTTCATTAACCTGCACATGTCCCTTACTAATCCAGCCTTGAATTTGTGAGCGGGATTGCTCTGGATTTATTGCAGCTAAAAGTTTATCAACTCTTGTTTTGTTCTGTTCCTCTGTTACTTCATGTTGAAATTGTGTCATTTTTTTGTCTTTCCTTTCTTTCGTTCATCCATAATTGTTGCAATAATGACGAAAATAACACCAATTGTTAAAGCCGAATCGGCAACATTAAAGATCGGGAAATTATAGTTAAAAATATAGAAATCAGCAAAATCAACTACTTCTTGATGGAATAAGCGATCAATAAAGTTACCAATTGCACCACCAAGAATAAAGCTTAAACCAACCGCAAGGAACATATCATTTTTCGCAAATTTTTGCATATAATAGATGATACCCAAAACAACGATTGCCGTTATAATATAGAAAAACAGCATTTGACCTTGCAAAATTCCCCAAGCTGCGCCTGAATTTCGATGTGATGTTATATAAAAGAAATTTTCAATTATCGTTATCCGGTCGCCAATTTCCATCGTGCTAACAATTATCCATTTAGTAATTTGATCGATTCCAATAATAAAAAGCGCGATGACGTAATACCAAATCATCTTATTTCCCCCGATTCATCCATATTCGTAAAAAAACTATAACCCTTTGCGAAGTCTTTTTTTATAGTATACTTTATTCTTCACTTTTTCAATAATAATAGCCCCCTTATTTCAAGAGGGCTATTATGGGATTTCACATTTGGTTATACGGTGTAATGCTCTTTGACTACATTTGCACAACGTGAACAGAGTTCTGGATGATCATGATCCTCACCAACTGTTTCTGAGGCAACCCAGCAGCGTTCACATTTTTCGCCAGGATGCTTTTCAACAGCAACATCAACAAACTTATATTCTTTTGCAGATGCATCATTCTCACTTAAAATTGCTTCCGATACAATTAAGAATTGATGTAAGTGTTCCATATTTGTTAGAACTTCTTTCGTTTCTTCATCTTTTGGAACAATTGTAATTTTAGCTTCCAATGATTTACCAATAACCTTGTCATTTCGGGCTTCTTCCAAGGCTTTCAGTACATCATCACGAACATTCATAAAATGATCCCATTTCGCGGCTAATGTATCCATGCCAGCGATTTCTCTTGGTTCTGGAATATCCGTTAATTGTACACTCTCTGCTTCCGCACCTGGGATGTATTCCCATACTTCATCTGTAGTATGTGGAATGATTGGTGTGAGTAGCTTAACCAACGTTGTCAAAACTTCATAGTAGCCAGTTTGAATACTGCGACGGCGTTTATTATCAGCTGCCTCGATATATAGAACGTCTTTTGCGAAGTCTAAATAGAAGGAACTTAAATCAACCGCACAGAAATTGTGAATTTGATGGAAAATTGGTGCATACTCATAATTTTCATAGCTTTCACGTACATCAGAAAGCAATTGCTGCAGGCGATGCAGCATGTAACGATCCACTTCTTCTAAATCACGCTCAGCTACTGCATCTGTTGCTGGATTGAAATCAGAAAGGTTCGCAAGCAGGAAGCGGAATGTGTTACGAATTTTACGATATGCTTCCGATGTTTGTTTTAAAATATCGTTCGAAATACGAACATCGGATTGATAATCCACAGAAGCAACCCACAGACGTAAAATATCAGAACCGAGCTGTTTTTGGACTTTGGATGGCACAATGACGTTTCCAAGTGATTTACTCATTTTTCTTCCATTACCATCAAGCACAAATCCATGACTAATAATTGTTTTATAAGGCGCCTTTCCTGTTACTGCTACTGCAGTGGATAGAGATGAGTTAAACCAGCCGCGGTATTGGTCACTTCCCTCCAGATATATATCTGCCGGTCTGCGATGATCATCACGGTTCATTAATACTCCTTCATGAGATGATCCAGAATCAAACCAAACATCCATAATATCTGTTTCTTTCGTGAATGTTCCATTCGGGCTATGCTCTGATGTGAATCCTTCTGGCAGCAAGTCTTTTGCTTCTCGCTCAAACCATACGTTAGATCCGTATTCTTTAAATAATTCAGACACATGGTTAACCGTTTCATCTGTAATAATCGGTGTACCGTCTTCGCCATAAAACACAGGAATTGGAACACCCCATGCACGTTGTCTTGAGATACACCAGTCTTCACGGTCACGCACCATATTGTAAAGTCTCGTTTCACCCCAGTTTGGGTACCAGTTTACTTCCTTAATTTCAGAAAGAATATCTTGACGGAAGTCTTTAATAGATGCAAACCATTGAGCTGTTGCACGGAAGATTGTTGGTTTTTTTGTTCTCCAATCATGTGGATATGAATGTGTAATAAAGTTCATTTTCAATAGAGAACCTGTTTCTTCCAGTTTTTCCGTAACCAATTTATTGGCAGCATCGTAGAATAAACCTTCAAAACCAGGTGCTTCATCCGTAAACACACCTTTATCATCAACAGGACAAAGTGCTTCAATGCCATATTTTTTCGATACATAGAAGTCATCTTCCCCATGACCTGGTGCAGTATGAACACAACCAGTACCAGCGTCAGTTGTTACATGTTCACCAAGCATTACGAGAGAGTCACGATCATAGAATGGGTGTTTTGCAACGATACGATCTGCTTCAAGACCTTTAAATGATTTTATGATCTGCACATTTTCCCATCCAAGTTCTTCAGCAACATCTTCCAGTAAAGCATGTGCCAGAACATATTTTTCACCGTTTACTTCAACAACGTTGTACTCTAGTTCTGGATGCAAACTGATACCAAGGTTAGCAGGAATGGTCCATGGTGTTGTAGTCCAAATGATAATTTTTTCTCCGCCATCTAATAAGTTTTTACCATCCACAACCTCAAATGCAACATAAATAGAAGGTGAACGCTTATCTTGGTATTCAATTTCTGCTTCTGCTAATGCGGATTCAGAAGATGGAGACCAATAAACCGGTTTTAAACCTTTGTAGATATAGCCTTTTTTTGCCATTTCTCCAAATACTTTAATTTGCGCTGCTTCATAATCCTTCGTTAATGTGATATATGGATTATCCCAGTCACCACGAACGCCAAGCTGTTTAAATTGAGTTCGCTGACTGTCTACTTGTCCGAGTGCGTATTCTGCACAAAGCTGTCTGAATTCAGCCACACTCATTTCTTTACGTTTTACTTTCTTATTTTTCGTTAAAGCTGTTTCAATTGGCAGACCATGCGTATCCCAACCTGGAATATATGGGGCATGGTAACCCGACATGGATTTATAACGAGTAATAAAATCTTTCAAGATTTTATTCAAGGCATGCCCGATATGAAGATCTCCATTTGCATATGGCGGCCCGTCATGCAAAACGAATAGTGGTCTTCCTTTTGTCCGCTCAAGACTTTTTTCATAGAGATTTGCTTCTTCCCATTTTTCTTGGCGTTTTGGTTCTTTATTTGGTAAATTTCCTCGCATTGGAAATTCTGTTTTTGGCATTAATAATGTTTCTTTATAATCCATTTAGCCTTCCTCCTTAAATTATATGCTGGTATTTACATTCTTAATTCGGCTACCACCAGGCGCTTTCGCTTTTGAATACAAAAAAGCCTTCTTCATCCCAAAAGGGACGAGAAGACTCGCGGTACCACCCTTATAAATTTAAAATAAATATTTTAAATTCACTCGACATCCGTAACGGGGATAAGCCGTCCATCATTACTAAAGTTCACAATGGATACTCAAGAGTGATTTTCTAAAAGTGTGCTGAACCAGGCTCACACCATTTCCTGGCTCGCTTTTCAGCCACATCCTTTTATACTTTCTCCATCAACGTATTATATGTTAATTATAATTGACGCATATCTTGTATGAATTATATGTAAAATTCTTAAGAACGTCAAGGTTTAAGATTCATTTTCAATCAAATCGAGTTCTTCGCCCAGCTCTGTTTTAAATAATTCTTCCCAATCATCCGTACCAAGCATGTCCAATTGCGCCTGTACAAGCATACGTAATCTTGTCCGGAAAACTTTAGCCTGTTTCTTTAATTCTTCTACATCCATTGAAATACGGCGTGACTTACTTAATGCCTCATTAATAATACGATCTGCATTCTTTTCTGCTTCTTTTATAATAAGCTTGGATTCTTTTGTTGCATTACCTTTCACTTCTTCTGCAGTTTCTTGTGCAACTAGAATGGATTTATTCAAGGTTTCTTCTATATTCGTAAAATGACCTAGTCTTTCATTCAGCTGTTTGACTTTTTCATCCAATTCCTTTTTTTCACGAATAACCGTTTCATAATCCTTAATTACTTGATCCAAGAACTCATTTACTTCATCTTCGTCATAACCGCGGATTTTTCTTGTGAATTCTTTATTATGAATATCTAATGGTGTTAATGGCACAATGGCCACCTCCTCAAGGTATAAATATATTAATATAAAATCGAAAACTTTTCAAAGTTGTATTTAAGGGGTTGTTCAAAAAGTCCGGCAAAATGACGCATCAAGACCCAGCAGACCTTCAACTAGCTGCCAACACGTGCCGGTGTCAGCTTTGCAAAAATCTTTTCAATTGGTCGAGCAATCGCAGACCCAGATTGTTGCATATCTAGCCAACCACTGTCTTTTCATCCTCTTTGAACCCACACTTTCAAGAAGCCGTTTTTAATAATTTCGACAAAAAAATAGAAAATCCTGCAAAACCTGTAATTTATTTTAAAGATGCAACACTAATTTTCCATTTATCCTTTTTTGTCATGCCGTTGATAGCAATTAGCTTGCTGCGCCCTTTCCCGCGCAAAGAAATCATATCGCCCTCTTGCAGCTGAAATTTATTGTCATCTACAACTTTATGATTTACTTTGACCTGCAATTTTTCAATGGAAGTGGATGCATCTTTTCTAGAAATATGATAAATTTCCTTAATTACCGTATCCAATCTTAAAGACGAAACCGTTTTGTCTGCTTCCACCCATCTTTCTTGCTTTTTTTTCAAAAATGCGAATGGCTTTTCTTCAAATGTAACAGCTGCTTTTTTTATTCCTGTCAGATTTGCAGTGACATATGAACTGATTTCATCTGCGAGTACTATTTGAATAAGACCGTCTGCCGCATAAATATCCCCTAGCTTTCTACGCTTTATCCCCATTGATAAAAAAGCTCCCATCACATCTCGATGTTCAATAGTAATAAATTTAGCTGGGTATGTTGCCTGAAGCAAAGTCAATTCGAAAGAGTCATCTGTTATCTCCTCATAGAAAGGAGCAATTACCATTCGTTTACGTTCCGTTTCGGATCCACCGCCATGCTTATCAAGCTTTAATTCGGGGTTATTCAAACCGACGAGCATTTCAACAAGCTGCTGTTCTCGCGGATCAAGAAAGTCTGTAAGTTTTGGCTGAAATGTCTGTTCAACACGTTCCTTCCACGATAATGCTTGATCAATAAAAGGCTGTTCTTCTTTTCTAAAATGCTGGTAAATGTCCATCTTGTTACTTCCTTTAACATATAATTCGTCAAAATCTTCCTGATTGCCGCTGTTCTAAAATAAAAACATTTGGAAGAACTGGAGCAATCCAAACCGTGCTAAATGAAGTACAAATATACCAACGATTGGCGAAATATCAATCATGCCAATTGGTGGGATAAATTTGCGAAATTGCTCTAAGTAAGGCTCACAAATTTTGGTCAATATTTGACCAAATGATGATTCCCTGGCACCTGGAAACCATGACATGAATATATACACAATTAATGCATAACCATAAATCATAAATGCAAAATCTAATACTCTAAATATTTCAATCATCCACTACTACCATCCTTTTTCAAATTCATCTTGCGGGGCAAATGCTTCGGATATTGTTCCAGATACCTCGACATTATCCGGTGTGCATAAAAATGTCTCAGCGCCTAGCTTCTGAATATCGCCATTAACAGCGTAGACCGTGCCACTAAGAAAATCAACAATTCGTTTAGCTTGTTGATGATCGACACGTTGCAAATTAATGACAACTGCACGTCTATTTACAATACTATCTGCTATTTCCTGTGCTTCATTGTAAGTTCTTGGTTCACATAAAACTACTTTTGATGTAGATTGCTGCATGCTCGTCAAGCTCACAACCTTTTGTGTTTGTTGCTTTGTATTATCTATGTTTTCCGGTGTGACTTCTTCCTGTGTGTATTCGTACTCGTATTCATCATCCATGGTGAAATAATTTTTAATTTTATTCTTGATACTCATTTCGATCACCTCTTCACTTAGGTTTCCGATCAATCACCAACTAATTGGGAACCAATTCGGATATGGGTAGCACCTTCTTCGATTGCAATTTCATAATCATTGCTCATTCCCATGGAAAGGAATTCACACGGTGCATGATGAATTTGCTTTGCTTTAATACGGTCTCTTAAAGAAGTTAAGTTCTGAAATACCTTCCGAATCTCCTCTTTGTCTTCGATATGAGGTGCCATTGTCATTAATCCAACTACATGTACTTTTTCGTATCTCTCAATTTCCTCAATAAAGGGAATTACCTCTTCTGCTCGCAATCCATGCTTGGATGCTTCTCCACTGACATTGACCTGTATAAAGCAATTGACCGAAGATGACGCTCGTTTATTTATTTCTTTTGCCAGTGAAACTCGGTCTAACGAATGGAGCATATCTATTTTGTCAATAATGTCCTTTACTTTCCGTGACTGCAAGGTTCCAATAAAATGCCATGTTACTTTGTCACCAATGTTCTGATATTTCTCTAAGAACCCCTCGTTACGATTTTCGCCAAGATTTTTAACCCCTGCTTCCACTGCTTCCTCTGTTCGTTCTATTGTAGCATATTTCGTAACTCCAATAACATTTATTTCGTCAGGCCTACGGCCACTTTTTGTACATGCTTGTCCTATTTTATCTTGAATGACTGCCAAATTTGCTGCGACTTCCATTTTACGTATAACTCCTCCATCATGTAATCCTTCCTGAAAATCCGATGAACCCTAACATTCTTCCAGTTTTACCATGATCTCTTCGATGAGAGAAAAATATATTTTCATCACGGTAAGTGCAATAATTTGTTATCTCTATATTATGACGTAATACCCCAGATTGTAAAAGGATATCTACATTTAATTGCTTTAAATCTAATAAAAATCGATTCTTGCCGAGTGAACGGACCACATTTACTCTATCTGTTTCACGAATCGATTGAACCACTCGCTCATCCACTTCATAATTTTGCTGGGAAATACAAGGACCAATAGCTACTAATAGGTTTTCCGCTTTCACATCCACCTTTATAAAAGCTTCGACCATTTTTTCAGCAATTCTGTTTATAGACCCTTTCCAGCCTGCATGTGCAATTCCAATGTATCCCGTTATCGGATCAAAGAAAAATAAGGGAACACAATCTGCGAAAAATGCTGTACATAATAATCCTTTTTGATTGGTTACGAGCCCATCAGTTCCTTTAATTGAGCTGGCATAAGAAACTGAGCCTTTACTCATATCTCGATCCGTTACATACTTGATTTCCGTTCGATGTACTTGTTCCCCCGACACCCAGTTTTGCAATGGAAAATTCAGCTTATTTGCTAAGAGCTCGCGGTTTTCTATGACATGCTTCTGTTCATCAGCAACATGGAAACCGAAATTCAAGGTATGGTAAGGGTGTTCGCTTACTCCACCATTTCTTGTAGTGAAGCCTGCTACAAGTCCAGGATGTTTTTCCTGCCATTTTTCTATGTTGAGATAAGAGTTATCTTTCTCTTTAAAGACTTCATTCATTGTAAACCTCCTGATTAGAAAACTTGGCATTCGCCAATCTTTAGGCGGATGCCCTCGTTGCACTTTTGCAAGAAAGAAATTATAAAAGTTTCCTTACTTGCAAAAAAATAGACTTGTCTTATTTTATCATATTTTGGTTTTTAATTAAGCTTTTTCATGCAATCTCTATTTTACCGTTCCATATAAATTTGGCCCCTGAACATCGTTGACAAGTATTACATCCGAACCGATTCGAACAATGTGATCCCATGAAATCATTAATTCATCTGCCTTTTTTAACATGCCACTCTTTTTATCTCTCGCTTCCACGACAATAGCAATAATTTTACCCGTGTTACCGTCAATCTCTAAATCTGTAATATGACCGAACCTTCTGCCATCATCCATAATTATAATTTCCTTTAATTGTAACTCTGATAATTTGATCAATATCCTCACCTGCCTTATTAAACTATATGCGAACACATTAATTTATTTCATCTTTCCGCAGAAAAAAATCAGGAAAGGCAGGATTTTCCTGTCTTTCCTGATTTTATATGATTTTTAATTAACTTCATTCAAACATTTGCTTATTCATTTGACTTATAGCAGCTTTCTCTAAACGAGATACTTGAGCTTGAGAGATGCCAATTTCATCGGCAACCTCCATTTGCGTTTTACCTTGAAAAAATCGTTTATTCAAAATCATTTTTTCTCGTTCATTTAATTGGTGCATCCCTTCTTTCAATGAAATTTTATCAACCCAGGTTGAATCCTTATCTTTATCATCACTAATCTGATCAACAACAAATATTGGATCTCCACCATCATTATAAATCGGTTCAAATAATGACACTGGATCCTGAATGGCATCAAGAGCAAACACAATATCGGAATGCGGAATTCCCATTTCAGCTGCAATTTCTGCAGGGGTGGGCTCTTTTGATGTTTTACTGATTAGCTTTTCTCTCACTTGCAATGCTTTGTAAGCAATATCACGTAAGGACCTAGATACTCGGATTGGATTATTATCCCTTAGGTATCTTCTGATTTCTCCAATAATCATTGGAACAGCATACGTGGAGAATCTTACGTTATGTGACAAATCAAAATTATCGATTGACTTCATTAGTCCAATACAGCCAACTTGAAATAGATCATCGACATATTCTCCCCGATTATTAAATCGTTGTATCACGCTTAATACAAGTCTTAAATTTCCATTTACAAGTTCTTCTCGCGCAGAAATATCTCCTTCTTGCTGCATTCTTACAAATAGCTTCTTCATTTCTTCATTTTTAAGTACAGGTAGTTTTGATGTATCAACACCACATATCTCAACTTTATGTCTAGTCATTTAAGTCAACCCTCCCAGTCGGTGATGCTGTTCAAGGACAGTATCTCCCCTGCTGAGGGTTTTTATGCACGTACAGATTTTAGAAAGTCTGTAAAAATATGATGAAAACCTTATAAAATATGGCTACACCATTTTATTAAATTCTTTTTTCAACCTTCGTATAATCTTTTTTTCCAAACGCGAAATATAAGACTGAGAAATTCCTAGCATGTCAGCAACATCTTTTTGTGTTTTTTCCTCTTCACCAATCAGTCCAAAACGCAGCTCCATGATTTGTTTTTCACGGGCATTTAATTTTGATAATGCACTTTTCAGCAATGATTTATCCACATTTGATTCAAGATTTTTAGTAATAATATCTTCTTCCGTACCAAGAACATCCGATAATAAAAGCTCATTTCCATCCCAATCGATATTTAATGGTTCATCAAACGAAACTTCTGATTTAAGCTTATTATTTCTGCGCAAATACATTAGAATCTCGTTTTCAATACATCTTGATGCATAAGTTGCCAGCTTAATTTTCTTTTCTGGATTGAATGTGTTCACTGCCTTTATTAAGCCGATTGTACCAATGCTGATTAAATCCTCAATATTGATACCTGTATTTTCAAATTTGCGTGCAATGTAGACGACAAGACGAAGGTTTCGTTCTATTAGCATTGCTCTTGCTGATTTGTCACCCTTTGGCAAAAGAATTAATAATTCCTGCTCTTCCTGTTTCGAAAGTGGAGGAGGCAATGCTTCACTTCCACCAATATAGTATACTTCCGAAGACTTTAACCCTAATTTAATCAATAATTTATACCAGCGCAATTTTAGCTTAATTTTCCATAGAGCCATACTTCCCCACTCCCTTATGCTGTTTGTATAGTAGCTAATTTAATGATTTGCGGATGCAATAGACAATGATAGCTTTGATCCCTGACTAAAACCCCAAACTGTATGCCAATTAGTAAATTGCTTGTTATAAGCTTTTGACTCTCATACTGGATTTCGATATGATCAGGTCGAATTCCTAAAAGAAAACCACTTTTACCCTCAACACCCTGATACGGAATCATCTGAATTTTGTTCTGCCACTTTTCTGGGATCTGTTCCAGTGCCAAGTAATGATGCACCTCCTCTAATTGCTTCCATTCACCTTCTGAAAACCACTGTTTAAGAAATATTTCATCACATATAACGACCGCTCGTTTCGTTAGTGGATCAATTAGTTGATTGCCACTGTCAATAAATCCTCTTGTCACAAATGAGTGGTCATTCATTTTAATGGTTACTTCACATAACTGGTCGTAACGAATTTTTTCACTTGCATGCTCGTCCATACGTTGCTTTGTAAAATACCAAACAATTGGAAATCCGATTAAGATAAACAGCCAGCTAACTGGATCGCCATACCCCTTATTAAATGTTAAAATTCCATTTCCTGTAAACGTTACAGGGTTTGCAAGCAGAAAGTATATTCCTGTCAATCCACCTCCAATTGCAAATGATGTAAAGTAAAATAATAATAATAATTTCATCATGCGATAAATACCTGTGTATCCGAAGGTACATAGGATAATAAATAATGAATAAATTAACTTGCCCAGTACTCCATTTATGAAGGAATCTGGAAAAAATAGCGTAATTGGTACAATTAATGAAGCTATAAATGCCCCAAAAACGATTCGTATTTTTCCCGCTGCATCCCTTGCTAAAGCTTTTGTAAGCATGAGCAGCATTAAATCGAGAAAAAAGTTCAATAACCAGACGGCATCAAGATATATGGTCAATTTCTCTCTTCCTTCCTGGCAAATCATTTCGGAGTATATATTTTCAAAGGTATTTTCATAGACAATGGAACATCCTAAAGTTTGAGGAATTACTAACGAGTATAGTAGAGTCATGAAGCAAAGTCTGTCACTTCTTGTGTGCGTATAAAAGCTAATTTTCACTATTTGTCTGTAAGTTTGTCGGGGATAATTTGTCTCTTTTAAAGCTAACGTATATTCATACGGATTGTCTGTCTATCGATTTTTGCGTTTTATGTCAAATACTTCTAAAATCAACATGCATAAAAATAACTTTAAACCAATATAACTGGAATTATGTAATCTTCCTAAATAAATACAAAGCCTCCACGTATTTACGCTTTATGATCTGCTTCGCTAACGTAAACAAACACTAATTTAGAAGTTTCATCACATTTAAAAGAAACTCCGAACCAGTGTCAATTATGGATTAAGCGTATACCCGCTCCGGAAATACATTTCGCGCACCTTAGGGGGGTGGTGAGACTCCTCCCGCAGGAGTCTACGTATATTTCCTGCGCTAGTATTGGTTCACTATAAATAACATGATTTTAAAAATAGAAACAGTACTGTATTCTAACCAGTCCGGGTGAGCGGAGGGCGGTGACTCCTCGAAAATAGGATGTAAATGCTGACGAAGCATTCCTTGTCCTGTGGGAACAGCACGTATCTGAAGACTCACAGCAAGTGGTTTTCTTCCGTAGAGGCTGAAGCCGTGCCCACGGAAAGCATCCGCCCGAAGCGATCCCGGACGGCGGGGCTTACTCAAACCTTGGCAGTTAGTTCGAAGTTTATATAAATTATAGAATACAGAATATGCTTATCATGTCTTAAGGGTAGTGTTAAGGATTGTTTTGGTGGAAGTTTTGCTGAGAGATAAAAAGGGGGTTATTGTTATTGAATTGAAAATAGAGCAGATGAATAATCCTCATCTGCTCTATTATGTCTTAATATGAGTTGACTTTTATCGATTACGGTTTCGATTTCTTAAGAATGTAGGAATATCGAGTTCGTCTTCTTCTTGTCTTACTCGAGGCTGCTGCTGTGGCTCACGCTGTTCGCGCTGCTCTCTTTGAACAGGTTCTTCCCTCGTTGCAGCATGCTGACTATGACTTGCCATAGGACGATGCTGTTTTTGCTTTACTTCTGCTTTTGGTTGAACAGTTTCATCAAAACCTGTTGCAATTACTGTAACAACAATTTCATCATTTAAATTCTCATTAATAACAGAGCCAAAAATTACGTTCACTTCTTTGTCTGCTGCCGATGTAACTAAATCTGCAGCTTCCTGTACTTCATAAAGGCTCAGATTCGTACCACCAGTAATATTCATTAGAATACCATGTGCACCATCAATGGAAGTCTCAAGCAGTGGTGAGGAAATTGCCTTTTTAGCTGCTTCAGTAGCACGAGTCTCCCCAGTTGCAATACCGATTCCCATTAATGCAGAACCTTTATCAAACATAATAGTTTTGACATCGGCAAAGTCAACATTAATGAGACCTGGCTTCGCAATTAAATCAGAAATACCTTGTACACCTTGTCGTAATACATTATCTGCTTCACGGAATGCTTCAAGCATTGGAGTATTTTTGTCTACAATTTCAAGCAGGCGATCATTTGGAATAACGATTAATGTATCAACACTTCCTTTAAGTGTATCAATTCCTGAAATTGCTTGGGTAGATCGTCTTCTTCCTTCAAAGGAGAATGGACGTGTTACAACACCTACCGTTAATGCTCCAAGATCTTTTGCAACCTGGGCAATAACAGGAGCAGCACCAGTACCAGTACCACCACCCATACCAGCAGTTACGAAAATCATATCTGCTCCTTGTAGTACTTCTTCAAGCTGTTCTTTACTCTCTTCAGCAGCTTTCTTTCCAACTTCTGGATTAGCACCAGCACCAAGACCACGTGTCAGTTTTCCGCCTATTTGTATTTTCGTTTCTGCTTTAGACAAATTCAAAGCCTGTGAATCGGTATTTACCGCAATGAATTCTACACCTTCCACCCCATGCTCGATCATTCGGTTTACAGCATTATTTCCACCGCCACCTACACCGATGACTTTAATTGTCGCTAATTCCTCCATATTTGTATCAAACTCTAACATATTTCTTTCCTCCTAATGTGCAAAATTACAAGAATTCCAGAAGCTAATTTCAATGTGATCTTTTTTTGAAAAGTTTGGCATGCGCTATAGGCGAATGCCTTAGTTGATTTATGCAAATAATAAAGGTTTATACTTTCTTACCTGCCAAAAAGTTTTTGAATTCACATCAGTTATTCTTAATCAAAGAAATACTTAAACAAATTAGCAAAACCAGAGTCTTTTTTCTTATTTTCTTTCGTTTCTTTTTTGACCTTTGGCTGTTTTTGTGCTCTTTTTGGTTTTGGTTCAATTGTATCTTCAACTACAGATGGGTATAAATCCTTACCTTGTATCTTCGCGTTATGATAAGCAAACTGCAAAATTCCAATTCCTGCTGTGTATTGTGCTTCTCTTACACCTATGTAATCCGGGATAGCTACGCGAACGTTCGAACGGAATAAGTCCCCTGCAAGCTCAAGACTACCTGGCATCGAACTCGTTCCACCTGTCAACACATACCCGCCTGGAAGCTCTCCGTAACCCATTTTTCTAATTTCTCTTTCTACATAAGCATAAATTTCTTCCAGTCTTGCCTCAATCATATCAGAAATTTGCAGCTGATTATAGGTTTCTTTCGTGTTGCTTCCAATAATGGAAACTTCAAACGCTTCTTCCTCAGAAGCATGATCGTAAAAAGCATGTCCATAATTTAGCTTAATATCTTCAGCTTCTTCTGTGGAAGTTCTTAGCCCAATAGACAAATCTTTTGTTATATTATCTCCACCTAAACTAATAACACTTGTTGAAATGAGATGGTCGTTTCCAAATACCGATACGGTAGT